>DASZON010000142.1:0-4692 GCA_035550755.1 Actinomycetota bacterium
CTCGAGGCCGTCGACGGCGCGTTCCAGGGCGGCGGCGGCCCGCCCGGGGTGGAACGCGCCCGCGAACCCGTTGGCGGTCATGGCCGCCACCTGGCGGTCGTCCAGCCCCAGGGCCTCGGCCACCACCCGGTACTCCGACGACAGGTCGTTGCCGAACAGGCTGCGGTCGTCGGTGTTCAGGCAGACCCGGGCCCCGGCCTCCAGCAGCCGCCCGACCGGGTGGTCGGCCAGGGTCGGCAGCTCGGCCTCGGTCCGGGTCCAGTAGTTGGATCGGGGGCAGCACTCCAGCACCACCCGGCGCTCGACCACCTCGGCCAGCAGGTCGGGGTCCTCGGCGAGGCTGGTGGCGTGGCCGATCCGGTCGGCCAGGTAGCGGTCAAGGGCGGTGCGGATGGCCGCGGGCGGCTCGGCCTCGCCGGCGTGCACGGTGACGCACAGCCCCGAGGCGCGGGCGTGCTCGAACATGGCCGCGTGGGCGTCGACCCAGCCGGGGGTCCGGTCCTCGACCGGGCCGGCCAGGTCGATCCCGACCACGCCGGCGTCGATCCGCCGGATGGCCGCGTCCAGCACCGGCCGGTTCCAGTCGGGGTCGACCCCGCCCATCATGCAGGCCACCAGGACCACCCGGGTCCCGGTGGCCGCCTCGGCCTGGGCCGCCGCCTCGCCGACGGTCGCCAGCACCTCGTCGACGTTCAGCCCCTGGCCGGTGTTGAGGCGGGGGCAGAACCGCAGCTCGGCGTAGACGACCCCGTCGGCGGCCAGGTCCTCGACCAGCTCACCGGTGACGCGGGCCAGGTGCTCCTTGGTCTGGAGCAGCGGCAGCAGCACGTCGAAGCCCTGCAGGGCCTCGAGCAGCCCGGCCCGCCGGGTCACCCGGACCCTGGCCATGGCCGCCCCCGGCGGCGCGTCGGCCGGGACGACCCCGACCTCCCGGGCCAGCTCCTCGACCGTGGCCGGCCGCACCGACCCGTCGAGGTGGATGTGCAGCTCGGCCTTGGGCAGCCGTCGCAGGGCGTCGTCGGTGACGTCAGCCAACCAGGTCCTCCTGAGCAACGAGAGCGGCAGCGGTAGCCTACCGCCCGCACCCACCATCGAGGAGGCACCCATGCCCGGCCCCGACGGCGAGCGGCCAGCGACCCGCGACGACGTGCTCCCGGCGGGAGCCCGCCACTGCTTCGCCTGCGGGGACGCCAACCCCATCGGCATGCACCTCGACGACATCCGCCGCGAAGGCGACCAGGTCCTGGCCACCCTGCACCCCCGCCCCGAGTTCCAGAGCTACCCCGGGGTGCTCCACGGCGGCCTGTCCGCCACCGCCCTGGACGAGGTCATGGGCTACGCCTCGATCCTGCTCGCCGGCATCTGGGCGGCCACCGCCACCATGGACCTGCGCTACCGCGCCCAGGTCCCCTACGACGCCCCCCTCCCCCTGGTCGCCGGCCTCACCGACACCCGCGGCCGCCGCGTCCGCACCTGGTCCCGCCTCCACCTCCCCTCCGGCGAGGTCGGCGCCGAGGCGACGGCGTTGCTGGTCGCCCTCCCCGAGGAGCTGGCCGCCCGGGCCCGGGAGCTCTACGGCCCGATGGCCTGACGGCCCCGGAGGGCTACCAGGCGGCCGAGCGCCGGCGGCGTCTGGCCCGGGCTCTGCGGACCAGGCCGTAGGCGGCCCAGGCGAGCAGGAGCAGGACGACCACGACCAGCAGGGGGAAGAACACCGCGATCAGGCTCATGCCGAGGGAGGCGGCGTCCTCGGCGGCGCTGACCACCGGGGTGCCGGTGCCCACGGTGGTCACGTTGACCAGGGGGCGGGCGGTGGCCTTGGTGGCGTGGACGACCCCGGCCACGGCCACGCCGAGGAGGACCCCGACCCAGGGGTGCTGCTGCATCCAGGTGGAGCTGTCGGCCTGGGAGGCGGCGGTGGTGGCGGCGAAGATGACCCCGCCGACGGTGGGGCGGACCAGGGTCTGGATGGCGTCGTTGACGTGGTCGACCACGGCGATCTTGTCCAGGACGACCTCGGCGACCAGCAGGACCGAGAACACCGCCAGGGCCCAGCCGCTCTGGATCCAGCGGTAGGGCTCGGGGAGGGTGATGACGTCGGTGAACCGGGCCAGGACGCCGACCAGCAGCAGCGGGATGTAGGCGTTCAGTCCCGCCGCCGCCGACAGGCCGAGGCCGGTGAGCGAGGCCAGCATGCCCTCCAGCTTCCCGCCGGAGCCACCCCCCACACAACCCTGGCTAGCGGCGGCCGCCCACGAACTGGTGGCGGCCCCGCTCGGCGACCAGCAGCGCCTCGACGGCGAACTGGTCGAGGGGGCGGGCGAAGTGGAAGCCCTGGCCGAAGCGGCAGCCGAGACGCTCCAGCTCGGTCGCCTGGGCCGGGTGCTCGATGCCCTCGGCGATCACCTCGAGGTCGAGGAGGTCGGCGATGCGCAGGATGGCGTTGGTGAGGGCGGCCTCCTCGGCGCCCCGCAGCAGCCCGTCCACGAACGGCTTGGCCAGCTTGAGGATGTCCACGGGCAGGGTGCGCAGGTAGGCCAGGGAGCTGTAGCCGGTGCCGAAGTCGTCGACGGCCAGGTGGACCCCGAGGGCCCGCAGGCCGGCCAGCCGCTCCAGCATGGCCTGCTGGTCGGCGGCGACCACGCTCTCGGTGATCTCCAGCATCAGGTCGGCCGGGTCGAGGCCGGAGGCGTCGAGGGCGCCGGCCACGTCCTCGAGCAGGTCGGGCTGCTGGAGCTGGCGCACCGACAGGTTGACGCTGAGGAACGGCGGGCGGGGGAGCGGGAAGCGGCGCTGCCAGTCCCGGGCGGCCTGGCAGGCGGCGTGCAGGACCCAGCGGCCGATGGGCACGATCAGGCCGGTGTCCTCGGCCAGGCCGACGAACTCGCCCGGCATGACCAGGCCCCGCTCGGGGTGGTCCCAGCGGACCAGGGCCTCCAGCCCGGCCAGGCGGCCGTCGGCCAGCTCGACCACCGGCTGGTAGCGGACGGTGAACTGCTGGCGGATGACGGCCCGGCGGAGGGCGGCCTCGAAGTCGAGCCGCTGCACGGCCCGGGTGTGCATGGCGCTGTCGAACACCCGGACCCCGGCCCGGCCGGCCGTCTTGGCCGCGTACATGGCCATGTCGGCGTCGCGCAGCAGCCGTTCCGGGTCCTCGTCGCCGCCGCGGGCCAGCCGCACCCCGACACTGGCCCGGGCCAGCACCTCACGGCCGGCCACGGTCACCGGGGTGCGCAGGACGGCGGCCAGCCGCTCGCCCCTGGCCACGGCCTCGGCCTCGTCGGCGACCACCGGGACGAGCACGGCGAACTCGTCCCCGCCGAGCCGGGCGGCCAGGTCGCCCGGCTCCAGGCAGCCCCGCAGCCGCTCGGCCACGACCCGCAGGACCTCGTCGCCCGAGGAGTGGCCGAGGCTGTCGTTGATGGTCTTGAAGTCGTCCAGGTCGAGCAGGAGCAGGGCCGGGGCGGGGGCGGGCTGGTCCTCCGGTGGACGCCCGGGGCCGAGGGCGGCCAGCGACTCGCGGAGCCGCCTGGCGAACGCGGCCCGGTTGTGGAGGCCGGTCAGGGGGTCGACGCTGGCCCGCCGGACCAGCTCGGCGGCCAGCTCGGCCCGGTCGAGGGCCAGGGCGACCTGGGCCCGGAGGATCCCGAGGGCGTCGCGGGCGTCGGGCGCGACGAGCTCGTCGCCGGCCAGCTCCAGCTCGTCCCCGTCGGCCGGGGGCGGCAGGCCGAGCAGCTCGGCGGTGGCGGCCGCGGTCACCCGGCGGACGGCGTCGGTGTCCGGGGCGGCCAGCAGGGCCAGGCCGGCGCTGGCGAGCAGCCGTTCGCGGGCGGCCCGCCGCCGCGCCGCAGGGAACTGCAAGCCCACGATCGCTCCTCTCGGCCGGACGGAAGCCCAAGGCCGGGCGGTCGGCCTGTGAACTTCTTCGGCAGCCGGAGCGGTGGCTGTAGCGGTGGGCGGGGCGGCTCAGCCGGCGTCGGCGGCGGCCTGGCCGGCCTCCTCGGGGGCGACCGACCAGGTGTAGGCCTCCTTGAGCAGGCGCAGGTACATGAAGGCCTCGGTCCGGCGCACCCCCTCGATCGCGGCCAGGTCCTCCGACAGCAGCCGCAGCAGGTGGTCGTTGTCCTCGCAGACCACCTCGGCCAGCATGTCGAAGGAGCCGGCGGTCACGACCAGATAGGACACCTCGGGCAGCCGCTCGACGGCCTCGGCGACCTGCTTGCGGGCCCGGCCGTCGACCTCGATGGCGACCATGGCGATCGCCTGGTAGCCGAGGGCCATGGGGTCGGCCACGGCCACGACCTGCATGATCCCGGCCGCCTGGAGGCGGGCGACCCGCTGGCGGACGGCCGCCTCGGAGATCCCGAGCTCCCTGCCGATGCTGGTGAAGGGGCGGCGACCGTCGCGCTGCAGGGCGGCGACGATGCGCCGGTCGAGCGCGTCGACCCCCGCCGACCGTGGCATGCGAACTACCTCCAGAATCGTTTGCTGGAAGACGAGCTTCGAAGTATTCTATCCCCGTCTCGACGCAAGGCGAAGCATCCGGCGCACCAGGAGCGTGATCAGCATGGGCCGACGGCCCGACCAGGAGCGGATCGACAGCCTCACCAAGGCCAGGACCCAGCTCGTCCACGAGCGCACCCCCAAGTCGCGGGAGTGGCGCGAGCGGTCGCTCGCCTCCCTGCCCCTCGG
>DASZON010000143.1:0-13581 GCA_035550755.1 Actinomycetota bacterium
TCCATGTACGACCACAGCGGCAGGGTGAGCTCCTCGCGGACCACCCGGTCGGTGACCGACAGGTCGCCCCGGCGGGCGTCGCGGTAGAAGCTGAAGTCGTGCGCCCCCAGGAAGTGGATGCCGGTGGGGACCCCGCGGGCCTTGAGGAACTCGATCAGGTCCTGGCGGACCTCGGCCGGCACCCGGATGAAGTAGATGAACGGCCCGATGTCCTTGTAGTCGGAGTCGGGGGTGATGACCTCGGGGATGCCGGCCAGGCGCTCGTTGTAGGCGCGGCAGTAGTGCTGGCGGTTACGGACGAACTCGTCCAGCAGCGACAGCTGGGCCAGGCCGATCGAGGACGGGATCGCCCCCAGGTGGTAGCGGTAGCCCTGGCGGAGCACGTCGTACTCCCAGGCCCGCTTGTTCTGGTAGCGAGCCTGCGTCTCCCGGTCCACCCCCAGCATCCGCAGCTGGTGGAGCACGTCCAGCTCGTCGGGCCGGGAGGTGACCACGGCCCC
Organism: Actinomycetota bacterium; assembly: GCA_035550755.1. Lineage (GTDB taxonomy): Bacteria > Actinomycetota > CALGFH01 > CALGFH01 > CALGFH01 > CALGFH01. The sequence goes on from DASZON010000143.1 coordinate 501, forward strand.
GCCCTCCAGGGTGGTCATGGTCTTGACCGGCCCGAAGCTGAAGCAGACCAGGTCGCCGGTGGCCCCGACCATGCGCCCCTCGTGGCGGGTGCCGATGGCGTGGGCGGCGTCCTCGACCACCCGTACGCCGTGGGCGGCCGCGACCTGGTAGATCTCCTCCAGCCGGCCCACCAGGCCGGCGAAGTGGCAGACCATGATCGCCCGGGTGCGCTCGGTGATGAGCTCGGCCAGGGCGTCGGGGTTGACGGTGAGGGTCGGCTCCTCGATGTCGACGAACACCACGTCGGCCCCGGTGGCGGTGATCGCCTGGTGGGCGGCCACGTAGGTGAACGACGGGGCGATCACCTCGGTGCCCGGCCCGGCCCCGGCGAGCAGGCAGGCGCAGTTGAGGGCCGCGGTGCAGCTGTTGGTGCTCATCAGGGCCCGGTCGGCGCCCAGCTCGAGGTAGTCGGCCAGGGCGTCCTCGAACTCCTTGGTGGCCGAGCCCAGGCCGAGGTAGCCGATCTCCAGCGCGTTGGTGGCGGCCCCGATCGTCTCGGGGCCGATGTGGGGAAGCCACATGGGGATGGGCTGGGGCTGCGTGGTGGTCATGTCCGGGTCCCTTTCAAACGCGGTTCCTGCTGACAGTAGCCTTCGGCAGGTCCGGACGGATCCCCGACCCGACGTAGATGCGGAGCCCCCGCAAGCACACCAGGCCGACTCCGCCAACCTGCGCAGTCCGGCTACGGCAGCGGTGGCCTGTCCCGGTCGCCGGGCCCACCTATAGTGGTTGACCGGGTCAGACCCCGAGGGGAGGGCGTGAACGTGCGTGTGCTGGTAACCGGGTCCGACGGCTACATCGGGGCCGTGCTCGTCCCCTGGCTGACCACCGCCGGCCACCGGGTGGTCGGCCTGGACACCGGCCTGTTCAGCCGCTGCAGCTTCGGGCCCGAGCCGGCCCCGGTCGAGACCATGGCCGTCGACCTGCGCGACGTGCGGGCCGAGGACCTGCGCGGCTTCGACGCCGTGCTGCACCTGGCGGCCATCTCCAACGACCCGTTGGGCAACCTCAATCCGGGCTGCACCTACGACATCAACCACCTGGCCTCGGTGCGCCTGGCCACCATGGCCAAGCAGGCCGGGGTGCCCCGGTTCCTGTTCTCCTCCTCCTGCAGCCTGTACGGGGCGGCCGAGGACGACCGGCCCCTGGACGAGCGGGCGGCCTTCAACCCGGTCACCCCCTACGGCGAGTCCAAGGTCCTGGCCGAGCGGGACATCGGCGCCCTCGCCGACGACGACTTCAGCCCCACCTACCTGCGCAACGCCACCGCCTACGGGGTGTCGCCCCGGCTGCGCGGCGACGTGGTGGTCAACAACCTGGTCGGCTTCGCCTTCACCACCGGGGCCGTGCACCTGATGAGCGACGGCACGCCCTGGCGGCCGCTGGTCCACGTGCAGGACATCTCGGCCGCGTTCCAGGCGATGCTCGAGGCGCCCCGTGAGCTCGTCCACAACCAGGCCTTCAACGTCGGGCGGACCGAGGAGAACTACCGCATCCGCGAGGTCGCCGAGATGGTCCGCGAGGTCGTCCCGGGCAGCGAGGTCACCTTCGCCGAGGGGGCCGGCCCGGACCTGCGGAACTACCGGGTCGACTGCACCCGGCTCACCACCGTGCCCAACCTGGAGCTGCGCTGGACCGTCCGCGACGGGGTCGAGGAGCTCTACCGGGCCTTCAAGGAGCACGGGCTCGAGGTCGGCGACCTCACCGGCGCCCGCTTCCAGCGGATCGCCCAGATCAGGCAGCTCATGGACCGCGGCCAGGTCGACGCCGACCTGCGGCGGCGTTAGGGAAAGGGAACCAGAAGGTGCAGACCGACGACGCGCGTACGACCGAGCCCACCCGGCCGCCCGAGGCGCTGGACCTCAAGATCGGCGAGCTCGTCGAGGTCCGGTCCGCCGAGGAGATCCTGGCCGGCCTGGACGAGCGGGGGCGGCTGGACGCGCTGCCGTTCATGCCCGAGATGCTGCAGTTCGCCGGCAAGCAGCTGCGGGTCTCCAAGCGGGCGTTCAAGACCTGCGACCAGGTCAAGAACAGCGGCATGTACCGCATGGAGCGGACCGTGCACCTGGAGGGCGTCCGCTGCGACGGCAGCGCCCACGGGGGCTGCCAGGCCGGCTGCCTGATCTTCTGGAAGGAAGGCTGGCTCAAGCGGGCCGGCGACGACGGCCAGCAGGCCGACCCGGCCGCCGCCGGTCCGGCCGCGGCACCGGTGGCCACCCTCGAGACCCTCCAGCGCGAGACCCGCCCGGAGGGCGCCGGCCTCGACGAGGAGATCTTCTCCTGCCAGAACACCGCCATCCCCGAGGCCGCCCCCACCCACATCCCGGGCTGGGACGTGCGCCAGTACATCCAGGATGTCACCACCGGCAACGCCCCCGTCCGCCAGGTCGTGCGCGGCCTGGCCATCCACGTGTTCAACAAGTTCCAGTGGGCCAACCGCAGGTTCCTGCCCCGGTTCCTGCTGGTCAACGGCGGCCGCGCCTATCCCCACATCGAGGGCTGGGTGGAGGGCCGCACCCCCAAGGAGACGCTCGACCTCCAGCCGGGCGAGCTGGTCGAGGTCAAGTCCAAGGAGGAGATCTTCGCCACCCTGGACCAGACCGGCCACAACCGGGGACTGCGCTTCGACATCGAGATGCTGCGCTACTGCGGCAAGCAGGCCCGGGTGCAGCGGCGGGTCAACCGGCTGATCGACGAGAAGACCGGGAAGATGGTCCACATCAAGGGCGACTGCATCGTCCTGGACGGGTTCGTCTGCTTCGCCGACTACCACCAGAGCTGCCCTCGCGGCATCGAGGAGTACTGGCGGGAGATCTGGCTGAAGCGGGTCTGACCTGCAGCCGACGTACCGCAGTGCTGTAGGCCGGAATACGCATCGCGGCGGATCAACCCGAGCCGTCAGGACCATAGACTTTCCCGCGTGGACCAGGACGCCTTGCTCTCAGGCACGGCTGAGCCCCTGGCCCCGCGACGGGGGGGAGGGCTCGCCGAACGCCTACGTCGTGACGCCCCGCTCGCCGCGCTCGATCTCGGGGTGGTGTGCTTCTCCTACCTGCTGACCCTCGCCCTGCGCTTCGACGGGTCGGTCCCGGACCGCTACTGGTCGAGCTTCTGGCGGTTCCTGCCCGTCGCCGTGGCCATCTACCTGGTGGTCAACAAGCTCGGCGGGCTCTACGGCCAGATGTGGCGCTACGCCTCGGCCCAGGAGGCCCGCCGCATCATCCTGACCGGCTGTGTCGCCGGGGTCGCGGTCGTCAACGCCAGCGTGCTCGTCGGCCTGGCCACCGACGGCCGGGGCCTCCGCGCCCTGCCCCTGTCGGTGACCATCTTCGGGGCGGTCCTGACCCTGCTCGGCACCGGTGCCGTCCGCTTCCAGAGCCAGCTGTTCGCGCCCCGGCGCCCGGCCCCCGAGGTCGAGCGGCGCAGCGTGCTGATTGTCGGCGCCGGCTCGGCCGGCTCGATGATCCTCAAGGATCTGCTGCGCAGCCCGTCGCTGGGCTGGCACCCGGTCGGCCTGGTCGACGACGACCGCCGCAAGGTCGGGCGCCGCCTGCACGGCGTCCCCGTCCACGGCCCCCGGGCGGCCCTGCCCCGGCTGGTCAAGGAGCTGGACGTCGACGTCGTCCTGCTGGCCATCCCCTCGGCCACCAGCGAGCTGGTGCGCGAGGTGGCTGCCCTCTGCGAGCAGGCCCAGGTCACCCTCAAGGTCCTGCCCAGCGTGCACGAGACCGTCGGCGGCAGGGTCAGCGTCCGCGACATCCGCGACCTGCGCATCGAGGACCTGCTGGGCCGCCAGCAGGTCGACACCGACCTGGAGGCGGTCAAGGCCATGCTGCGGGGCCGTCGGGTCCTGGTGACCGGGGCCGGCGGGTCGATCGGCTCCGAGATCGCCCGCCAGGTGGCCAGCTTCGGGCCGGCCTCGCTGGTGCTGCTCGACCACGACGAGACCCATCTCCACGACGCGGTCATGTCGCTGGACGAGTTCACCGAGCAGCTGAGCGAGGCCACCGGCGTGGTCGACCTGGCCACGGCCGAGATGCGGCTGGAGACCGTGCTGGCCGACATCCGCGACCGCGAGCGGGTGTTCAGCGTGTTCGTCAAGCACCGGCCGGAGATCGTCTTCCACGCCGCCGCCCACAAGCACGTGCCCGTGCTCGAGGAGCACCCGGCCGAGGCCCTGCACACCAACGTGCTCGGCACGGCCAACCTGGCCGACGCCGCCGTGGCCAACGGGGTCGGGCACTTCGTGCTCATCTCCACCGACAAGGCCATCAACCCGGTGAGCGTCATGGGGACCTCCAAGTGGCTGGCCGAGCAGGTGGTGCGCAGCCTCCAGGACGGCCACTCGGTGCTGTGCGCGGTCCGCTTCGGCAACGTGCTCGGCAGCCGGGGCAGCGTGATCCCGACCTTCTTCCGCCAGATCGCCAAGGGCGGGCCGGTGACCGTCACCGACGCCCGCATGACCCGCTACTTCATGAGCGTGCAGGAGGCCGTCCAGCTGGTTCTTCAGGCGGCCGCCCTGTCCACCGGGGGCGAGGTCTTCACCCTCGACATGGGCGAGCCGGTGCGGATCATGGACGTGGCCGAGCGGCTCATCCGGCTGTCGGGCCGGATCCCGGGCCGCGACGTGCCGATCGTGATCACCGGGTTGCGGCCGGGGGAGAAGATGGCCGAGGACATCGTCGCCCCCGACGAGGAGCAGCTGCCCAGCGGCCACCCGGCGATCGTGGTCTCCCGCCCGCCGGTGCCCGACCGGGCGCTGGTCCACCGGGCCCTGGCCGAGCTCGAGTACCTGAGCTTCGAGGGGACCCCGGACGAGCTGGCCAGCCGCATGAAGGGGATGGCGGCCGACTCGATCCACCCGGTCCCGCCCGCGCGCGACTCCGCCATCGTCTGACCGTCCCGCCTGCCCGTCCAAAGGAAGCCGTCATGAGATCCACGTCAACGCTGCGCCGTCGCCTGCTGGCCCGTGACGCCCGGGTGGCCGTGGTCGGCCAGGGCTATGTCGGCCTGTCGCTCGCCTGCGCCGCCGCCGAGGCCGGCTTCGAGGTGACCGGGATCGACGTGGACGCCGACCGGGTCGACGCCCTGGCCGCCGGCCGGCTGGTCGTGCCCGGGGTGGACGAGGCCACCTTCCGGGCCGGGGTCGCCACCGGCCGCCTGCGCTTCGGCGCCGAGGGCGACGCCCTGGCCACCAGCGACGTGATCTGCATCTGCGTGCCCACCCCGGTCCGCGACCAGTCCCCCGACCTGTCGTACGTCGAGCAGGCCTGCCGGGACGTGGCCAGGCACCTGGTCGGCGGGCGGCTCGTGGTGCTGGAGTCCAGCACCTACCCGGGCACCACCAACGACCTGGTCACCCCCCTGCTGGAGGCGTCGGGGCAGCGGGCCGGCCGCGACTTCCTGCTCGCCTACTCACCCGAGCGGATCGACCCCGGCAACAGCGAGTTCCACTTCGGCAACACCCCGAGGATCGTCGGCGGCACCACCGCCGAGGCCACCTCGGTGGCGGCCCTGTTCTACGAGCAGATGGTCTCCAAGGTGGTCGCCCTCTCCTCGGCCCGGGCCGCCGAGCTGGCCAAGCTGCTCGAGAACACCTTCCGCCACGTCAACATCGCCCTGGTCAACGAGATGGCCATGGTCTGCCACGAGCTCGGAATCGACGTCTGGGAGGTGATCGAGGCCGCGGCCACCAAGCCGTTCGGCTTCATGGCCTTCACCCCCGGCCCGGGGGTCGGCGGGCACTGCATCCCCCTCGACCCCACCTACCTGGCCTGGCAGGTGCGGCGCGACGTCGGCCACCAGTTCCGCATCCTGGAGCAGGCCCAGGACGTCAACGCCCACATGCCGGGCTGGGTCGCGGCTCGCATCGGCGAGGCCCTGAACGAGCACGCCAAGCCCCTCAAGGGGGCCAAGGTCCTGGTCCTCGGGGTGGCCTACAAGCCGGACGTGGGCGACGTGCGCGAGTCGCCGTCGCTGCGGGTGATGAGCGCCCTGGCCCGGCGGGGGGCCAAGCTGACCTTCCACGACCCGTTCGTGGACGCGCTCACGCTCGACGGCCGGCGGCTGGCCCGGACCGAGCTGACCGCCAGGGCGGTCGCCGGGGCCGACCTGGTGGCCCTCCTCGTCCCGCACAGCAGTTACGATCTCGAGTGGCTGGCCGGCACGGCGGGGCTGCTGTTCGACGCGCGCAACGCGTACGGTCCCGGCACCCCTCCCAACCTGGTCCGCCTGTAGGACGGAGCACCGGGAGGCGGCATGGCGATACGTGACGACTGGACACCGGAGCCCGAGCCCGACCCGAAGCGGCTGACCCGGCGCCGGTTCCTGGTCATCGGCGGCGTGGGGGTGGCCGGGGCCGCCGCCGGGGCGGCGGCCGCCCTGGCCTTCCGGGACGGCGACCAGCCGGCGGCGGCCCCCGCGACCACGACCGACCACAGCCAGCACCAGCCCGGCACCACCACCGCCACCACCGGCCGGCCGGTGAGCCTGGCCGGGGCCAAGCCCTGGAGCGACCCGGACAGCTGGCCCAAGGGCGGCGTCCCCGGGCCCGGCGACGTCGCCGTGGTCAGCCGGCGGATCGTGCTCGACACCGACGCCAAGGTGGCCGGGGTGACCGTCGAGCCCGGCGGCGAGCTGCTCTTCCACCCGTCGGCCAGCCACCGGCTCGAGAGCACCGGCAACGTGGTCGTGCAGGGCCGCCTGGTCATGCGGCCGGCCTCGGCCTCGGTCGACCAGCTGCTGGTGTTCGCCGGGGTGGACGAGGGCCGCATGGTCGGGGGCGGCATGGACGTGGTCAAGGGCGACGTCGGGCTGTGGGTGATGGGCGCCGGCGTGCTCGAGCTCGTCGGCACGCCCCGGCGGGCCTGGACCCGGCTGACCGGGGCGGTCGGGGCCGGCACGGCCCGGCTGCCCCTGGCCGACGCCCCCACCGGCTGGCGGCAGGGGGACGAGCTGCTGGTCGCCCCGACCCTCGCCCCCGACCAGGGCGAGAGCTGGAAGGCCTACTCGGCCGGCCGGGTGCGCGCGGTCGGCGGCCGCACCGTCACCCTGGACAAGCCGACCCGCTTCGCCCACCCGGCGGTGGACGTGCTCGCCGACGCCGGGTCGGGCCGGGTCCAGACGGCCGAGGTCATGAACCTCACCCGCAACGTCCGCATCGAGGGCACCCCCGGCCACCGCTCCCACATCTTCATCCGCTCCAGCAGGCCCCAGACGGTCAAGGCGGTGGCCATCCGCCACATGGGGCCGCGCAAGCGGGCCGACGAGTTCACCGAGCTGGTGCTCGGCCGCTACGGGCTCCACCTCCACATGTGCGGGGACGGCTCCAGGGGCTCCAAGGTCGAGGGCGTGGTCATCCGCGACACCGGCAACCACGCCTTCGTCCCCCACCTGAGCAACGGCATCGCCTTCCGCGACTGCATCAGCCACAACACCTTCGAGGACGCCTACTGGTGGGACGGGGCGCCCGACACCCGCACCCCGGGCTCGCCCTCCCACGACATCCTCTACGAGCGCTGCATCGCCTCCCAGGTCCAGTACGACCCGCCGTTCCGGGGCTTCACCCTGACCGGGTTCGCGCTCGGGCGCGGCAACGGCGACGTGATCCGCGACTGCGTGGCCGTCGGCGTCCAGGGCGGCGAGGACGCCGCCGGCTACCAGTGGCCCGAGGGCGGCGAGGGCGTCTGGACCTTCGAGCGCAACATCGCCCACAACAACGCCATCCACGGCATCTTCACCTGGCAGAACACCGGCAAGCTGCACGTCATCACCAGGTACACGGCCTACCACAACGGCGGTGCCGCCATCTCGCACGGCGCCTACAACAACCGCTACACCTACAGGGACTCGACCCTGTACGGGAACGCCGGCGGCGCGGTGATCATCCACGCCGACTCCTGGGGTGGCTCCCAGTCGCCGCTGCAGTTCGTCAACCTGGCCTGCCACGGCGCCAACCAGAGCGAGTACCTGGTCACCGCTCCCCGCCACCACGGCGACACCGAGCTGCCGCCGCCACGGTTCGTCGGCTCGGCCTTCACCGGCGCCACCAAGGCCGCCTTCGCCTGGCTGTACGACGGCAGCGACGGCCCCAGCACCGACGAGATCGTCGACATCGTCAACTGCACCTTCAAGGGCAACGAGTTCCTGCTCGGCCCCGACATCGGTGCGGGCTCGCGGATCCGGGTCCAGGACAAGGTCCACGGGTCGATCATCCTGCGCCGGGCCGACCAGTCCTCGGGCCGGCCGGTGGGCCGGTGGAACGCCCGGGTCGAGCAGAACCCGGGGTTCCGGCTGGGCATGGCCTAGCCGCGCCGGCGCCAATGCGCGCGGCCTCATGAACCTGGCGTAGGCCGAATACGCAGCCAGCCGGATGCCGCCCGTTCCGGGCCGGCGCATGCTCTGCTCCAGTCGCATCCACCTCGTCTTTGAAGGTGACCCGTGAAGCCCATCGGGGTAGCGGTGATAGGGGCCGGGTACTGGGGGCCCAACCTGGTCCGCAACTTCCTGGCCTGCCCGGAGGTGGACCTCCGCTGGGTGGCCGACCTGGACCCCGTGCGGGCGGCCAGGGCGGTCGGTCCCCGCAGCACGGTCCGGGTCGCCGGCGACCTGGAGACGGTGCTGGACGACGACGGGGTCGAGGCGGTGGCCGTGGCCACCCCGGCCTGGACCCACTTCGAGGTCGCCCTGGCCTGCCTGGAGGCGGGCCGCCACGTCCTGGTCGAGAAGCCGTTCGCGTCCTCGGTGGCCGAGGGCGAGAAGCTGGTCGCGGCCGCCCACCACAACGGCCTGGTGCTGATGTGCGACCACACCTACTGCTACACCCCGGCCGTGCGCAAGCTGGGCGAGCTGGTCGGCGAAGGCGCCCTGGGCGAGCTCCAGTACTTCGACTCGGTCCGCATCAACCTCGGCCTGGTCCAGCCGGACGTCGACATCTTCTGGGACCTGGCCGCCCACGACCTGTCGATCCTGGACTTCCTGCTCCCCGACGGCCGCCTGCCCGAGGCCGTCGGCGCCCAGGGGGCCGACCCCATCGGCGTCGGCCACCCCTGCGTCGGCTACCTGACCCTGCCCCTGGCCGGCGGCGGCATCGCCCACATCCACGTCAACTGGCTCAGCCCGACCAAGATCCGGACCACCATCGTCGGCGGCTCCAGGCGGATCGCCGTCTGGGACGACACCAACCCGGCCCAGCGCCTCAGCATGTACGACAAGGGCGTCGACCTGACCGGGCCGGTGTCGCGCCAGGCGAAGCGCGAGGCCCTGGTCTCCTACCGCATCGGCGACATGGTGGCCCCGGCCCTGCCCGAGGTCGAGGGGCTGGCCGGGGTGGTCCGGGAGCTAGCCGCGGCCGTCCGGGAGGGGCGGCCGGCCCTGACCGACGGCGAGTCCGGCCTGCGGGTCCTCAAGGTCCTGGAGGCGGTGCCGCGCAGCCTGGCCGCCGGCGGCGCCGTCGTCCCCCTCGGCGCCCTGGCCGCGGAGGCGTCATGACCGACCAGACGGTCGCCGCAGTGGTCATCACCTTCCAGCGCAGGGACATGCTCCGCCAGACCCTCGAGGGGCTGGCCGCCCAGGAACGGCCCGTTGACGAGATCGTGGTCATCGACAACGCCACCACCGACGGCACCGAGGCCATGCTCGCCGCGGAGTTCCCGCACGTCACCCACCTCCGGATGGAGGACAACATCGGGCCGGCCGGGGCGCTGCAGGTCGGTTTCGAGTACGTGCACGCCAAGGGGCACCGCTGGGCCTGGACCCACTCCGACGACGTCCTCCCCAAGCCCGAGGCCCTCAAGACCCTGCTGGCCACCGCCGAGCAGCTCGGCGACGACCGCCTGGGGCTGCTGTGCTGCTGGTTCGAGCCGGTCAGCACCCACTACTTCCACAACGGCGCCCTCTGGCGGCACCGGGTCGTCCAGCAGCCGTGGCCGCCGGTGGGCAGCCCGCCGTACCTGACCGAGGTCATGACCTTCAAGGGCGCCCTGATCTCGATGGCCATGGTCTCCGAGATCGGCGTGCCGGTGGGCGACTACTTCCTGATGATGGAGGAGTACGAGTACTGCCTGCGGGCCATCGGGGCCGGGTTCCGCCACTACGCCCTGCCGGTGGAGCTGCTGGTCCCCCTTGAGCCCGAGCCGCCGGGCCGCTACCCGCCCTGGCGCGGCTACTACCAGGTCCGCAACCACCTGGCCATGGTCCTGGAGCGCCGCTCGCCCGGCGAGCTGCTGTGGTTCGCGGTCGTGCAGGGCAAGTACCTGGCCGGGGCCGTCCGCGGCCACGAGCGGGTCGGCGAGCGGCTGTGGCTGCGCCTGCTCGGCGGCTGGCACGCCGTGCGCGGGGTCACCGGCAAGACCATCGACCCGGCCTGGTGGGCGCCGGGCGGGCCGCGGGCCCGGGCCGGCCGGGCGCCACGGTGAAGCGGGTCCTGGTCACCGGCGCCGGGGGCTCGCCGGCGACCAACTTCGTCCGCTCCCTGCGGGCCGCCCCCGAGCCCGTGTACCTGGCCGGCGCCGACGCCGACCCCTACCTGCTGCTGCGGGCCGAGACCGACAGCCGCCACCTCGTCCCGCTGGCCGGCGACCCCGACTACCTGGACGTCCTCAACGCCCTGATCGAGCGCGAGGGCGTCGGCCTGGTCCATGCCCAGAACGACGCCGAGGTCGCCTTCCTGTCCGAGCACCGCGACCGGGTCGCGGCCCGCCTGTTCCTGCCCGCCCGCGAGACGGTCCGCGCCCTCCAGGACAAGTTCCGCTCCTTCGAGGCCTGGCGGGCGGCCGGCCTGACCGTGCCCGGCACGGTGCTGCTCCGCTCCGAGGAGGATCTCCAGGCCGCCTTCGAGCGGTTCGGGGGGGCGCTGTGGCTGCGGGCGACCAGCGGGGCCGGCGGCAAGGGGGCCCTGCCCGTCCACGACTACGAGACCGCCCGGAGCTGGCTCGAGTTCCAGAAGGGCTGGGGCAGCTTCACCGCCGCCGAGCTGCTGGAGCCGGACAGCATCACCTGGATGTCGGTCTGGCACGAGGGCGAGCTGGTGGTCGCCCAGGGCCGCAAGCGACTGTACTGGGAGCTGTCGCGGGTGTCGCCGTCCGGGGTCACCGGGGTCACCGGGGCCGGGGTGACGATCGCCGACCCGGCCCTGGACGACATCGCCAGGGCGGCCGTGCTCGCCGTCGACCCCGAGCCGCACGGCCTGTTCGGGGTCGACCTGACCTACGACCGCGACGGCGTCCCCAACCCGACCGAGATCAACGTCGGCCGGTTCTTCACCACCCACCAGTTCTTCACCGCGCTCGGGGTCAACCTCCCCTACGCCTACCTGAAGCTGGCCTTCGGGGAGGCGCCGCCGCCGTTCCCGCGCCGGCTCAACCCGGCCCCCGAGGGGATGGTCTGGGTCCGCGGGGTCGACTTCGAACCCGTGCTGGCCACCACCGCCGAGGTCGACGGCCACGTCACCGCCCTGGAGGAGCTGCGGCGATCGCTCCAGCGCTGACCGTCTTCCTCGACTTCGACGGGACCCTGGTCGACGTCCGCGAGCGCCACTACCGCACCTACCGGTCGGCCCTGGCGCCCCTGGGCGGTCGGCCGCTCGACCCGGCCGCCTACTGGCGCCTCAAGCGCCGCGGCGCCCCGCTGGCCGAGGTGCTGGCGGCCAGCGGGGTCGGGCCCGACCGCCGGGAGGCGTTCCTTGGCCGGTTCCTGAGCGGGATCGAGGACCCGGACCGGCTCGCCCTCGACCGGCTGCTCCCGGGGGCGGAGGCGGCGCTGGGGTCGTTGCGGGCCGGCGGCCACCGGCTGGCCCTGCTCAGCCTGCGCCGCTCCCCGGCGGCCTTCGCCGCCCAGGTCGAGCGGCTCGGCATCGCCGGCGCGTTCGAGCGGGTGGACGCCGGCCGGACCTCGGAGGACGGCCGGCTGGCCAAGCGGGCCCTGATCGAGCGGGCCGGCCTGCCGGGCCCGGCCGCCGTGGTCGGCGACACCGAGGCCGACGTGGGGGCGGCCCGGGCCCTGGGGCTGGCCGCGGTCGGGGTGACCACCGGGCTCCGCAACCGGGGCTTCCTGCTGGCGGCCGGAGCCGAGGTGGTGGTGGACCGGATCGGTCGGGTGCCGGCCGTCCTGGGGTGCGCCCGCCAGGAGGCCGGCAGCCGGGGCCGGACTGGCCCCGGCCAGGGGAGGACGGCCTGCTGGTACCAGGCGGCCAGCCAGGCGTGGCTGTCGTAGAAGTCGGCGTCTAGCGGGCGCCCTCGGCGGCGCGCTGGCCCAGCCCGTGGGCCACCCAGGCGGCCTCCTCGGCGATGCCGTCCTCCAGGGTCACCTGGGGGTCGTAGCCGAGCAGGGCCTCGGCCCGGGTGCCGTCGGCGCCGGTGTGGCGGGCGTCGCCCGGCTGGGCGTCGGTCCGCTCGATCTTGAGCCGCCGGCCGCTGGCCCGCCCGATCAGGTCGAGGACCTCGGTGACGGTGATGCGCCGGCCGCCGCCGACGTTGATCGCCTCGGCCTGGACCGGGGCGGTCATGGCCAGCAGGTTGGCCCGGACGGCGTCGTCGACATAGGTGAAGTCGCGGGTCTGCTCGCCGTCGCCGTAGACCACGATCGGCCGGCCGGCGTAGGCGGCGTCCAGCCAGCGGCGGAAGGCCATGTCGGGGCGCTGGCGGGGGCCGTAGACGGTGAAGTAGCGCAGGGTGGCCACCGACAGGTCCGACACCCCTGGCCGGGCGTACGCCAGGCAGAGGTGCTCGGAGGCCAGCTTGGTCACCCCGTAGGGGGAGACCGGCCGGGTGATCGACTCCTCGGTGGTCGGGTACACCGGGGCGTCGCCGTAGACGCTGGAGGAGGAGGCGGCCACCAGCCGCCGCACCCCGGTGCGGGCGCACGCCTCCAGCAGGCACTGGGTGGCCAGGATGTTGTGGTGGACGTAGACGGCGAAGTCGCGACCCCAGGAGCCGCGGACCCCGGGCTGGGCGGCCTGGTGGAAGACCACCGACGCCCCCTCCAGCCAGGCGTCCAGGGCCAGGGTGACCAGGTCGCCCTCGACCAGCCGGAAATTGGGGTGAG
>DASZON010000144.1:0-3253 GCA_035550755.1 Actinomycetota bacterium
GAGCCGAGCTCGAGGAGGCGAACCGCGAGGTCGAGCGGGCCGAGCGCAACGCCGACCTCGAGAAGGCGGCCGAGCTCAAGTACGGGCGCATCCCAGAGCTCGAGACCCGGATGGCCGAGGAGGAGGCGAAGCTCGCCGAGCTCCAGGCCGAGGGCGGCTCGATGCTCGTCGACAAGGTCACCGAGCAGGACGTCGCCGAGGTGGTCGGCAAGTGGACCGGGATCCCGGTCAGCCGGCTGATGGAGGGCGAGGTCGAGAAGCTGATCCACATGGAGGAGCGCCTGCACGAGCGGGTGATCGGCCAGGACGAGGCGGTCGTCGCGGTCGCCAACGCGCTGCGGCGCTCGCGGGCCGGCCTTGCCGACCCGAACCGCCCGATCGGCAGCTTCCTGTTCCTCGGCCCGACCGGCGTCGGCAAGACCGAGCTGGCGCGGGCGCTGGCCGAGTTCATGTTCGACTCCGAGGGCGCGATGACCCGGATCGACATGTCCGAGTACATGGAGAAGCACGCGGTCAGCCGCCTGATCGGGGCGCCGCCCGGCTACGTCGGCTACGACGAGGGCGGCCAGCTCACCGAGGCCGTGCGGCGACGGCCGTACGCCGTGGTCCTGCTGGACGAGGTCGAGAAGGCCCACCCGGACGTGTTCAACGTCCTGCTCCAGGTGATGGACGACGGCCGCCTGACCGACGGCCAGGGCCGCACCGTGGACTTCTCCAACGTGGTCCTGATCATGACCTCCAACCTGGGGTCGTCGCTGCTGACCGACATCGTCGAGCCCGAGGAGGTCGCCCGCGAGCGGGTCATGGCCGTGGTCCGGGAGGCGTTCAAGCCCGAGTTCCTCAACCGCCTCGACGAGATCCTGGTCTTCCACCGCCTCGAGCGCGACGACCTGGGCAGGATCGTCGACCTCCAGGTCGCCCGCCTGGCGGCGCGGCTGGCCGACCGCCGCCTGACCCTGGAGCTGACCCCGGCCGCCAAGGCCTGGCTGGCCGACCGCGGCTACGACCCCACGTACGGCGCCCGTCCCCTGCGCCGCCTGGTCGCCAAGGCCGTCGGCGACGAGCTGGCGCGCCGCCTGCTGGCCGGAGACCTCGGCGACGGCGACACCGTGGTGGTCGACGCCGAGGGCGACAAGCTGACCTTCACCCGCCGCGAGGCGGCGACGGTCGGGTCCGGGTAGCTGTCCAATCCCCCCTGACGACCTAAACTGCTGGTATGCGCCGACCGCCGCCCGGGTATCGCCGGGGAGCACGACCCCTCTACCCGGGGGTCTTCAAGATGCTCATCTACGGGTTCGTGCTCTGGGGGCTGGCCCTGCTCGGGATCCACCTGCCGTTCCAGCTGCCGCGGCTGCTGCTGATCGCGCTCGAGGTCGGGGTCGTCTGGTTCCTGTGGCGGGGGGTGAAGGCGGCCCGGCGGGCCCCCGTGAACCACGTGCGGCTGTTCAGCGCCCAGGAGAACTGGGTGAACGCGTTCACCCTGCAGGCGCTGATCCTGTTCCTCTGGTAGCGGCCCTGGCCCTGGCCAGGCCCCGGGGGAGGGCGGCCAGGAGGCGCGGGGTGATCCTGGCCTGGCCGAGGCCGAGCTCGACCAGGGTGTCGAACATCGCCGGGGAGCCGGCGGCCGCGCCCAGCCCGGCCTCGGCCAGGGCAGGGGCGTGGATCGCCCGGGCCAGGACGGCGGCGTGGCGCAGGTGGCGCCCCAGCGCCCGGGCGAGCAGGCGGCGGTAGGCGGGCAGCGGGTCGGCGGGAGACTCGAGCGCGGCCCGGGCGGCCAGGCGGCCCGAGGCCAGGGCGTAGTAGATGCCCTCGCCCGACAGGGGATTGACCAGCGAGGCGGCGTCCCCGGCGAGCAGCACCCGGCCGGACCCGGGGGGTGGCCGGAACGACGAGAACGGCAGGTGGTGGGCGCGCAGGCTGTCCGGGTCGGGCCTGGCTCCCGGGAGCAGGTCGTGCAGGCGCCGGTGGAGCTCGGCCCGGTCGCCGTGGAAGCGGCTGCGCAGCAGCCCGTAGCCGACGTTGGCCACCCCGGTGCCGGTCGGGAACGACCAGACGTAGGCCGGCCAGCCGTCGGCCACCCAGGCGATCAGCTGCTCGGGGCGGCCGGGCGGGGCGGGGGCGTAGCCGCGGACGGCGATCGCCAGGGCCCGGTCCGGGTTGGCCGGGGCGCCGAGCAGCCGGCGGACGGTCGAGTTGGCGCCGTCGGCGCCGACCACCACCCGGGCGGTCAGGTCGCCGTCGACCAGCACCCCGCCGTCGTGCTGCTCCAGCCGGCGCACGGCGCGCCCGCAGCGCAGCTCGGCCCCGGCGGCCTGGGCGGCGGCGACCAGGCGGGCGTCGAGGACGGCCCGCGGGACCACGTAGTTGGGCCGGGCCGGGTCGCCGGCCACCTCCAGCCCGCGCGGGGAGCGCAGCCGCAGGCCGCGGATCGGCGGGTAGCCGTCGAGGGCGTCGCCGGCCCCGAGCGCGGTCAGCTCGTCCACCGCGTGCGGGCCCAGCCCGTCGCCGCAGGCCTTGTCCCGTGGGAAGGACGACTTGTCGACCAGCAGCACCGAGGCGTCGGGGCGCAGTCGCCTGGCCTCGAGCGCCGCCGCCGCCCCGGCCGGGCCCGCGCCGACGACCACCAGGTCCCAGCGCGTCCTGGTCAGCTCAGGAGGCGTCGGCCGCCGCCACCCTCGTGGCGGGCTGGCCGCAGCGGCAGTCCCAGACCTCGGGAACCTCGGCGTCGGCCGCGAACGGCACCGACATCACGTGCTCCCTGGTGCACAGGTAGGTGACGACCTGCCGGGGCGCGTAGGCGCTCGATGGCGCCTGCAGCCGGTCGAACTCGGCTGGAAGCGGGGGCAGCCCGTCGTCCATCGCACTCCTTCCTCGGTCTGCTGCGCCTAGTATTGCGCCGCGTCTTGCGCTGCTGTCAATCGGAGCAAGCCGGTTAGACCGGCGACACCTCGGAGGTGCAGAAGGCGCACCGTCGGGCGTCGATCGCGATCTCGCTGAGGCACTCGGGGCACTTGCGGGCGGTGGGGTCGGGGGACTCACGCCGGCGGGACAGCTCCATCAGCCGGTTGATGGGCTTGACCACGAAGAAGAACACCACGAACGAGACGGTCACGAAGGCGATCAGCACGTTCAGGAAGTGCCCGTAGCGGAACACCGACCCGTTGATGGTGAAGGTGAGGTCGCTGAAGTCGGGCTGGCCGAAGATGGCCGCGATCAGCGGGGTGAGCAGGTCGGCGACGGCGGCCTGGACGAG
>DASZON010000145.1:0-6030 GCA_035550755.1 Actinomycetota bacterium
GCGTCCTCGGAGGTGAACAGGTCGGTCAGCTCGTCCAGGTCGCGGTCGAGGGCGTCGTCCAGGGGCCGCTCGATGCCGTCGTTGACGACCCGGGTGATGGCGGCCACGGCCAGGGGGGCGCCGGCGGCCAGGCCGGCGGCCAGGCCGGCCACCGTCGTGTCGAACTCGTCGGCCGGGACCAGCCGGTCGACCATGCCCAGGCGCTCGGCCTCGGCCGGGGTGACGGTGCGGCCGCTGGTCAGCAGGTCCAGGGCCCGGCCCCGGCCGATCAGGCGGGGCAGGCGCTGGGCGCCGCCGGTGACGGGGAGCAGGCCGTGGGTGACGTCGGGCAGCCCGATGCGGTAGCGGCCCTTGGCGGCGACCCGGATGTCGCAGGCCAGGGCGATCTCGTAGCCGAGGCCGAGGGCGTGGCCGGCGATCGCGGCCACGAACAGCGGCGACTCGTCGGCGAAGCGGCCGAGCACCTGGTGGGCGCGGCGGCAGGCGGTCAGGTTCCCGTCGGGCGACCGCTCCAGGAACTCCCGCAGGTCGGCCCCGGCCGAGAAGACCTCGTCGCAGCCCGACCGGATCACCGCCACCGCCACCTCGGCCTCGGCCACCTGGCCGACGGCCACGTCGAGCTCCTCCAGCTCGCCCGCGTCCAGGCGGTTCTCCGGCGGCCGGTCGAGCGTGATCCAGCCCACCCGGCCCTCGACCTCGGCGCTCACCGTCATCGGCCGCTCCCCTCCTATTTCGGGGCCATGCGGATGGCCCCGTCGAGGCGGATGGTCTCACCGTTGAGCATCCGGTTCTCGAGGATGTGGCGGACCAGGGCGGCGTACTCGCCAGGGTGGCCGAGGCGGGAGGGGAAGGGGACCTGGGCCCCGAGGGAGGCGCGGACCTGGTCGGGCATGGCCGCCAGCATGGGGGTGTCGAAGATCCCCGGGGCGATGGCCATCACCCGGATGCCGGCGCGGGCCAGCTCGCGGGCGACCGGCAGGGTCATGCCGGCCACCCCGGCCTTGCTGGCCGAGTAGGCGGCCTGGCCGATCTGGCCGTCGAAGGCGGCCACCGAGGCGGTGTTGACGATCACGCCGCGCTCGCCGTCGTCCAGGGGCTCGTTGCCGGTCATGGCCTCGGCGGCCAGCCGGGTCAGGTTGAAGGTCCCGACCAGGTTGACCTGGACCACGGTGACGAACCTGGCCAGCGAGTGCGGGCCCTGGCGGCCCAGCACCCGCTCGGCCGGGGCGATCCCGGCGCAGCTGACGGCGGCGCGCAGCCCGCCCTCGCCCTCGGCGGCGGCGGCCACGGCGGCGCGGACGCTGTCCTCGTCGGTGACGTCGGCGGCCACGAACCGGGCCCGCTCCCCCAGGTCGTCGGCGACCTGCTTGCCGCGGTCGGCGTCGACGTCGGCCACCACCACCGACCCGCCGGCCTCGACCACCATCCGCGCCGTGGCCGCCCCCAGCCCCGACCCGCCGCCGGTGACCAGCACCGTCGTGCCCGCGATCTCCACGTCCCCGCTCCTCTCAGCCGACGACGCCGAGCAGCCAGGACGGCCGGTTGCCGTCCTTCCACTTGAGGCTGCAGCCCATGCTGGGACGGTGGGGCTCGGGGACCGGCTGGCCGTCCAGGACCAGGTCGAGGGCGCCGCGCAGCAGCGCCCCGGTGACCGGCTGGCCGTTGCGGGGCGTGCTGTCGTCGAAGGCGCCCCGGTAGGCGAGGCGGCGCTCGGCGTCGTACAGGAACAGGTCGGGGGTGCACATGGCCCGGTAGGCGGCCGCGACCTGCTGGTCCTCGTCGAGCAGGTAGGGGAACCCGAAGCCGGCCCGCCTGGCCTGCTCGGCCATGCCGGCCGGGCCGTCGTCGGGGTAGGCGTCCAGGTCGTTGCTGCAGATGCCGGCCGCGGCCACGCCCCGCCCGGCGTACTCGGCCACCGTGGCCGCCAGGGCCCGCTCGACGTGACGCACGTACGGGCAGTGGTTGCAGAGGAACATCACCAGCAGGGCCGGACCGTCGAGATCGGCCAGCTTCACGCCGGTGCCGTCGGCGGACGGCAGCTCGAAGTCGTGGGCGGGGGTGCCGAGCGGCACCATCAGGGAGGATGCGGCCATGTCGTGCGCTCCTGGGGGTCCGGGGCCGGAGATGACGGTCCAGGCTAGCGCGTCACCCGGGCGGGAGGCGGGCCGGCACGACCGGCAGGGGGGCGACCCGGTCCTCGGCGGCCGAGGGGAGGAGGGTGCCGGCCGGGACGCGCAGGGGCAGGCGCAGCTCGAAGCGGGCCCCACCGGCGACCCGGGCGTCGGTGACGACCAGGTCGCCGCCATGGGCCCGGGCCAGCTGGCGGCCGATGTAGAGCCCCAGGCCGAGGCCGCGGCCGGGCTCCAGGCGGGTGAAGCGCTCGAAGACCCGCTCGCGCTCGGCCGCCGGGACGCCGGCGCCGTCGTCCTCCACCGCCAGCACCACCTCGTGGCCGTCGCGCTCGCCGATCAGCAGGACCGAATGGCCCTCGGGCCCGTACTTGCAGGCGTTGTCGACCAGGTTGCCGAGGATCTGCAGGACCAGGTCGGGGACCACGCGGACCGGCAGGCTGCGCTCGCAGCGGACCACGACCCGGTCGCCGCAGGCGCCCGCCCTGGCCTCGGTGGCCGCCTCCGCCAGCAACTCGGCGGCGTCGGCCTCGACCCGCTCGGTGGCGCCGGCCAGGAACGCGGCCCGGCCGTTGTCGGACTGGGCGGCCAGCAGGAGCTGCTCGATCAGCGCCCGCAGGCGCCGGGACTGGCGGTCGGCCATCTCCAGCATCTCCTGACGCTCGGCCGGGCCCATGGGCGGGCCGGCGCTGAGCAGCCGCAGGGTCCCCACCACGGTGGTGAGCGGGGTCCGGAGCTCGTGGGAGACCATGGCCAGCAGGTCGTCCTTCATCTGGTCGGTCTCCTTGAGCTTGCGGGCCACCTCCTGCTCCTGGCGCCGCAGCTCGGCCTCCCGCCTGGCCGTGGCCTCGGCGTCGTCGCGGTCGAGCACCGCCCGGGCCTCGCCGCGCAGCAGCAGGTAGGCGCCGAGGATCGGGCCGAAGGCGAGCAGCAGCAGGGCCGGCCGCTCGGCCGCCAGCACCAGCACCAGCACCCCGACCTGGGCCATGACCACCATCAGGACCGACTGGCGCAGGACCCGCTGGGGCGTCAGGGCCGGCCGGAGCTCCTGGTTGAGGGCCACGTAGCCGGCGAACAGGGCCGTCTTGGTGGCCACGAACACCGCTGTGCCGGTCAGGATGGCCGGCAGGGCCGAGCTGCCGGCGACCTGGCCGCCGGCCAGGGCGATCCAGACCGCCGACCCGGCGGCCAGCCCGGTGACGTGGGTGCCGATGTTGAAGGTCAGCTTGTACAGCGGCTTGCGGTGGGCCAGGTCGAACAGGGCGCAGGAGGCGGCCACGACCAGCCCGGCCACCCCCGGCCCGGCGGCCAGGGCAAGGGCGAAGCTGAAGGGCGCGTCCACGTGGACGCTGGGGCCGCGGCCGTCGCGGCTGAGCGGGATGTGCAGGAACGGCGCGGCCAGCACGACCAGCGCGAGCATGGCCGCCTCGGGCTGGCCGTCGCGGAGCCGGTCGAGGTCCACGTTCACCGCGAGCAGGCCCAGCGCCACGAAGCCGATCGCCGAGACGACGGCCATGTACGTCCTGAGCCTGCCCACCATCGCGCAAGTCTCCCCTGACGAGCGGTTTCGCGGCAAGCAGCCGATATGCACGTGACACCATGCACGGATGAGTCGCCGGAAGCTGGTCATGCGGGTGGTGCTGGCGGTGGCGGTGGTGGCCGCCCTCTACTTCGGGCTGCTGCCCAAGGTCGTCGACCTCCGCCAGGTTGGGGCGACCCTGAAGGCCATGACCTGGCTGGAGCTGGCCACCCTGCTGGCCGCGGCCGCCTGGAACCTCGTCTCCTACCTGCTGCCCCAGCTGGCCGCCCTGCCCGGGCTGACCCCCGGCCAGGCGGCCGTGGAGAGCCACGCCTCGACCGCGGTCGGGAACCTGCTCCCGGCCGGCCAGGCGGTCGGGCTGGGGGTGACCTACCGCTTCTACTCCTCCTACGGGATCCCCCGCGGCCCGATCGCCCTGTCCCTGCTCGTCCAGGGGGTGTGGAACAACTTCGTCAAGCTCGGCATGCCGGTCGTGGCCCTGGCCCTGCTGGTCCTCTCCGGCGACGCCGCCGGCGAGCTCGCCCCGGCGGCGGTGGTCGGGCTGGTGGTGTTCCTGGCCGCTCTGGCCGCCTTCGCCTTCGGCCTCTCGGCCGAGCGGCGGGCGGCCCGTCTCGGCCGCGCCCTGGCCGGGGTGGCCGAACGGCTGCGGCGCCTGTTGCGCCGCCCTCGGGGGCGCCCGGACTGGGAACAGGGGGCGGTGGCCTTCCGGGCCCAGGCCATCACCCTGCTGCGGCGCCGCTGGCACTGGCTGACCGCCACCACCCTGGTCAGCCACCTGTCGTTGTTCCTGGTCCTGCTGCTGGCCCTGCGCCACGTCGGCGTGTCCGAGGCCGAGGTGAGCTGGGTCGAGGCCCTGGCCGCCTTCGCCCTGGTGCGGCTGCTGTCGGCCTTCCCGATCACCCCGGGCGGCCTGGGCGTGGTCGAGCTGGGCCTGTCCGCGGCCCTGGTCCTGGCCGGCGGCGAGGAGGCGCAGGTGGTGGCGGCTGTGCTCGTCTTCCGCATCCTGACCTTCGTCCTGCCCATCCCGATCGGCGCCTTCACCTGGTGGTACTGGCGACGCCGGACGTGGTATCCGTTGTCGGTCCACGAGCCGACGTGAGAGGAGCACGGTGACGCCGCCGCCGGAGCAGGCCGACCTGCCGGTGGTGCTGCTGTCGCACCGTGGGCCGGTGTCGTTCGACCGCGACCCCTCCGGTGGCCGCACGGCCAGCCGTGGCGCCGGCGGGCTGGTCACGGCCCTGACCGGGCTGGTGTCGGACCTGCCGGACGCGGTCTGGGTGTGCGCCGCCGACTCCGAGGAGGACGCCGCCGTGGCCGCCGAGCACGGCGGGCGGGCGGTCAGGGTCACCCTGGACGCCGAGCCCCGGGTGCTCGCGGAGGGCGCGGACGCGGGCGGGGTCCCGGCCATGCGCCTGCGCCTGGTCGACGTCGACCCCCGGGCCCACGACGACTTCTACACGGTGATCGCCAACCCGCTGCTCTGGTTCCTCCAGCACGGCCTGTACGGCCTCGCCCTCGACCCCAGGCTGACCAGGCGCGAGCACGCCGCCTGGGAGGACGGCTACGTGGCCGTCAACCGCCAGTTCGCCGACGCCGTGGTCGAGGAGGTCAAGGCGGTCGGCGGCCGGGCCCTGGTCATGCTCCACGACTACCACTTCTACCTGGTCGGCCGGCAGGTCAGGGAGGCGTGCCCGGACGCCCTGGTGTCGTTCTTCCTGCACATCCCCTGGCCGGGACCGGACGCCTGGCGGGTGCTGCCGCCGCCCTGGCGCGAGCGGCTGTTCCATGGGCTGCTCGGCAACGACGTGGTCGCCTTCCACACCGAGGGGTTCGCCCGGAACTTCCTGCTGACCGCCCAGGAGCTGCTCGGCCTGCCGGTCGACCTGCACGCGATGACCGTGCGGGTGGGCGACCGGACGGTGGCCGCCCGCCACTACCCCATCTCGATCGACGTCGCCGCCATCCGCGAGCTGGCGGCCTCCCCCGAGGTCGCCGAGCACGCCGCCGACCTGACCGAGACCTTCGGCGGCGAGGACCACCAGCTCATCCTCCGGGTCGACCGCACCGACCCGTCCAAGAACATCGTCCGCGGGTTCGAGGCCTTCGCCACCCTGCTCGAGGACCATCCCGAGCTGGCCGGCAAGGTGCGGTTCCTGGCCCTGCTCCAGCCGAGCCGCCAGGACGTGCCCGAGTACGCCGACTACCTGGCCGAGATCGGGGCCAGCGTGGCCCGGATCAACGCCGCCCACGGCCGTGAGGGCTGGGAGCCGGTCGACCTGCGCCTCGGCGACGACCTGGCCCTCGCCGTGGCCGCCTACGCCGTCTGCGACGTGCTCATGGTCAACGCCCTGGCCGACGGCA
>DASZON010000146.1:0-4088 GCA_035550755.1 Actinomycetota bacterium
GCCTGGCGGCTGAAGACCAGCGAGGCCCTCACGGCGGTGGTCTCCTCCAAGATCAACCAGTGGACCCTGCTGGTCGGGACCCTGCCGCTGGTGTTCGCGATCGCCTCGGGGAGCCTGCACGGCCTGCCGGTGGAGACCGCCCAGCGCCAGGAGCTGCTGCTGACGGCCGCCCAGACGGTGTTCGCCGTGGCCATCCTGGTCAACCTGTGCATCTCGCTGCGTGAGGCCCTGGCCCTGTTCGGGTTGTTCTGGGCCCAGTTCATCCTGGGCGCGGTGGTCCCGTCGTCCTGGAAGGGGACCGAGCTGCTGGTCCTGTCGGCGGTCTACATCCTGCTCGGGGTGTGGCTGCTGGTCCGCAAGCGCGGCGACTTCCGGCACCTGCTCCGCGACGGCTTCCGCACCCCCTACGAGCAGCTGGAGCCCCAGGCGGCGGCCGAGGGGTCGTCGCCGTCTCAGGTCACGAAGTAGAAGATCAGCCCCAGCACGGCGTACACGGCCAGCAGCTGCAGGCCCTCGAACCAGGTCGACTCGCCCTCCTGGGTGACCTGGTTGGAGACCAGGATGGCCAGGAAGATGGCCCCGATCTCGAAGCCGTTGAACACCAGCGCCATCGGGAACGGCCCGACCAGGAACGACAGCAGGACCAGGACCGGGGCCACGAACAGGGCGATCTGGGCCGAGGAGCCGATGGCGATGTTGACCGACAGGTCCATCTTGTCGCGCAGGGCGAAGTAGACGGCCACCCAGTGCTCGGCCGCGTTGCCGACCACGGCGACGACGATGATGCCGACGAAGAACGGCGACAGGCCCAGGTTCTCCGACGCCTCGGTGATGGACCCGACCAGGATCTCCGACATCACCCCGACGGCCACGCCGGCGATCGCCAGCATGGTCACGGCCCGCCGCACCGACCAGGGCTCGCCGCCGTGGTCGGCCGCGTCGTGGGAGGGGTTGAACAGGTCCCGGTGGGTCTTGAGGGAGAAGAACAGGCCGGCGGCGTAGGTGATCAGCAAGACCACCGCCACCCCGATGGACAGGGCTTCCAGGTCGCCGGGGAAGTTGACCGCCTCGTCGGTCGGGCGGGGCAGGCCGGCCCCGGCCACGAGCTCGAAGATGGCCGGCATGACCAGGGCCACGGCGGCCAGCAGCAGCATCAGCGACTGGACGTTGGCGGCGGTGCGGTCGAAGTACTGGCGGTCCCGGCCCAGCCCCCCGGCCAGCATGGCCGCGCCCATGACGAGCAGGATGTTGCCCAGGATGGACCCGACGATCGAGGCCTTGACGACCTCCTGGAGGCCCTCGGCCAGGGCGAACAGGGCGATCACGAGCTCGGGGAAGTTGCCGAAGGTGACGTTCAGGAAGCCGCCGATGCCGGGGCCGGAGCGGGCCGCCAGCTCCTCGGTGGACCGGCCCATCAGGGCCGCGGTCGGGATCACCCCGAGGGCGGCGGCCAGGAAGATCGGGGTCGCCCCGGCGTGGACCAGCTCGAGCACGATCGCCACCGGGATGAACGGCACCAGCAGGTACGGCCAGCCGTCACCGCTGAGCAGGAACCTCCGGAGGTTCAAACCCCCGTGACGTCCTCGGGAAGGTGCTCGGGAAGGTCCTCTGGGAGGTCCTCGGGAAGGTCCTCGGCCGCCCGGTCCAGGGCCGGGACCGGGTCGCGGGGCTCGCAGAACACGGCCATGCTGGCCGTGAAGGTGTGCAGGAAGTTGCGGCCGCCGATCGGGCCCAGCTCGCCCTGGGCGAAGAAGCCGGCCATGGGCGCCTCGGCGGTGGCGGCGGCGACCCGGGCGGCGTCGTGGTCGGGTTCGCCGAAGAAGCCCCGGCCCCGGCCGTTGCAGGAGAACAGCAGCACCCCGCGGGGCCGCCAACGGGACACCGGCATCAGCAGCAGCTCGAGGTCCTCGTCGGCCGAGGCGGCGTCGCGGACATGGAACTGGAGGGTCTGGCCGATCTCGACGCTGTCGGCCACCGCGATCGAGCCCGTCTCCGGGTCGGCGCCGAGCAGGCCCCGCACCAGGAAGTCGCCCCGGTCGAAGCTGGCCTTGTGCTCGTCGATGACCTGGCCGACCTGGAGGCCGCCGCCCCGCAGCAGCTCCTGCTCGTGCTCGTCCAGGCTGGCCAGCATCTGGCGCAGCCGGGCCACGGCGGACTGGCCGCCCAGCTCGTGGACGATGTTGCCCTCGCCGCGGGTCACGGCGAACGGCGAGCCGACCGGCCGGCAGCCCTGGCTGACCACCGCCCGCAGGTCGACCGGGCCGACCAGGGCGACCCCGGCGGCGCCGCCGTCGAGCACCTCGGTGCCGTGGAGCAGCCGGTGCCGGCCCGCCTCCACCGCCCCCGAGACCATCCCGCCGATCACCGGCAGGCCGGGCTGCTCGGCGTTGAGGCGCTCGAGGAAGCTGTCGGCCGGAAAGGTGAACGGGTCGGCCAGCAGCAGGACGCTGGCCTGGTCGTCCTCGGGAAGGTCGGGCCAGCCGCCGATGCCGACCCCGTCCTCCAGCGGCAGCACCCGCAGCCCGAACGGCCGCACCTCGACCCCGGGCAGGCGGGCCAGCCACACGGCCAGCCCGGGCTCGCCCTCGAGCTCGCGGCCGTCGCCGATCACCCCCTGGGCGGTGCAGCCGAGGATGTTGGCCGTGCCGGTGCGCTCGGAGAGGCTGAGGGCGATGCCGCCGGCGGCCTCCGCGTGCTCCATCGAGAAGAAGCAGACCACCAGGTCCGGGGTGCCGCCGACCTGCTCCAGGGCGATCGGGATGACCTCGTCCAGGGCCTGGGCGTGGTCGGGGGCGGTGGAGATGGCGGCGCCGAAGGTGAGCATGGGCGCAAGGCTACAACGTGTCGACCCCTATGCCCCGCTACGCTCCGCGGCCGACCCACTCGAAGTGGGTGACGTCGCGGCGGGCGAACCCGCCGCCCCAGACGAAGCCGTGGCGGGCCATGGTCTGGATGACGCGCTCGTCGCCGGCGAACTTGAGCTCGACGGCGATGCCCCAGGCGTGGCGGGACAGCTTGCCGCTGTCGGGGTCGCGCAGCAGGCGCGGGCTCCAGCAGCCGCCGTGGCGGCGGAAGTCGCCCACGTCGACCTGCCGCCGCAGCCCCTGGCGCTCCAGGTCGGCCATGGCCTTGGCCAGCTCGCCGACGACCCGGCGGTGGCAGCGCACCTCCCCGAGGATCGGGATCCGTCGGCTGACCAGGTTGGCCCGGGTCCAGGCGGGGTCGGGCCGCCCCCGGTGCAGGCTCGGCAGGGCGAACTCGCCGAAGCGGGCCTTGACCTGGCTGAGGGGCAGCAGGCTGTCGCCGCCCCGGACAAACGGCCGGTCGCCGGGGGTGACGAAGCGGACTGCCCGGCCCTTGAGCAGCCGGCGGATCTCGGTCTGCAGGCCGTCTACCGGCCCCCGGGGCCGCACCAGCAGGTAGGCGGTCCGGCGGATGCCGTAGTTGCGGGCAACGTCTCGTTCGAGGGCGACCTCGTAGCCGCCGAGCAGGGCGTCGTCGACCACGCCGCTGACCCGCAGGGTGTGGTTGCCGTCCAGCCGGAGCTTGGCGCCCGCCTTCACCTTGCGCAGCTTGGCCCCGGTCCTGGACAGGACCGCGCCCTTGGGGAGCAGGGTGGCCAGCTTGCGGCCGGGCTTGCCGGTGGCCAGGGTGTAGGCGTTGGTGTCGACGGCCATGGTCTCCAGCGGGACGACCCGGTAGGTCCGCTGGCCGCTGGCCGCGGCCAGGGTGCCGGTGCGGACGGCACTGATGGCCGCCACCCGGGTCGAGTCCCGGACCCGCCCGACCTCGCGCTCGGAGAAGCCGCCAGGCGCCCACACCAGCAGCTCGTTGCGGAAGGCGTCCAGGTCGGTGGCCCGGGTCCCGGCCACGGCCCCCCGACCCGGCCCAGCCCCGGCCGGCCCGCTCCAGGAGGAGACGAACACGACCCACCCGGCCACAGACACCGCCAGCCCGGTCAGGATCGCCAGCCCTCGCCCCCGCGCGGTCATGCGCGATCTCCCTTCTGGTTACGTGTCAGCGTAACTATCGGGAATCGCGCCGCACCAGTGAACCGGCGAGTTTTTCACCGAAGCGAGATGTGGGGG
>DASZON010000147.1:0-21559 GCA_035550755.1 Actinomycetota bacterium
GCTCGACCTTGCCCCCACCGGACTTGGGGTTCATGAGCAGGACCGGCCGGGCCGCCGGGCCCACCGGGTCGCCCGGGGTCGCGGCGTTCTTGAGCGAGGCCATGTCGCGCCCCAGCGCGTACCTGGTCGTGGCCCCGCCGACCAGCACCAGTGCCACCAGCAGCGCCACCACCAGCAGGCCGCCCCCGGCCGCCAGCGGGAGGATGATCGCTGCGGCCAGCGCGACCACGGCCAGGACGGCCGCCGCCGTCCGCAGCAGGCCCGTGCGCGTGACCGCGAAGGCGGCCGCGGACAGCCCCACACTGACGCAGGCCGCCACCGCCACCAGCAGCAGCGGCCGCCGCAGGAACGCGGCCACGACCACGACGAGCAGTGCGAGCGGCGCCAGCAGCGCCGCCGCCGCGCTCACCCTCCGTGCCAGGGACACCGACCGCATATCGCCCTCCACCGCCGACCGTTGCATCTTGGCCGTCCCGGCACAGCGATACAAGCACGCCTCCCGGGGTCCGGTAGGCTCGGAGTGACTGCCCCCCGTCCGAGGATCGGATCATGTGCCGCAACATCACCACCCTCCGGGGCCTCGAGCCGCCGGCCACCGGCGAGGAGATCGAGGCCGCGGCCCGCCAGTACGTCCGCAAGGTCAGCGGGGTCACCCGCCCGACCCCGGCCACCAAGGCGGCATTCGAGCAGGCGGTCGCCGCCGTCGCCCGGGCCACCGCCGAGGTCCTCGAGGAGCTGCCGCCGCGCCGCCAGCCGCCCAAGGCCGACCCGCCCCTGCGCCGTCCCGAGGTGCGTGCCCGCCTGGCCGGCCGCTGACGGTGGAGGCTCCAGGCCCGGCCGCCCCGGGGCCTGTGGATCCCGAGCCCGGAATGTCGCGGCCCGGCGGTAGGTTCAGGCGACCATGAGCCCTGAGCCCCGCACCGTCCAGCGCGTGTACCTCGCGCTGATGCTGTGCAACACCCTGGCGGCGTCCTTCATCTGGGGCATCAACACCCTGTTCCTGCTGGATGCAGGGCTCACCGCCACGGCCGCGTTCACCGCCAACGCCCTGTTCACGGCGGGCATGGTGCTGTTCGAGGTGCCGACCGGGGTGGTCGCCGACACCTGGGGCCGCCGCGCCTCCTATCTGCTCGGCTCGGTCAGCCTGGCCGTCTCCACCGCCCTGTACTGGCTGGCCTGGCAGCTGCATGCCCCGTTCTGGGCCTGGGCGGTGACCTCGGCCCTGCTCGGTCTCGGCTTCACGTTCTTCTCCGGAGCCACCGAGGCCTGGCTGGTCGACGCCCTCAAGTTCACCGGCTACAAGGGCACCCTCGAGTCGGTCTTCGCCAAAGGCCAGATCGTCAGCGGGGTCGCGATGCTGACCGGGTCGGTGGCCGGTGGCCTGGTCGCCCAGTGGACCAACCTGGGGGTCCCCTACCTGCTCCGGGCCCTGACCCTGGTCGTGACCTTCGTCATCGCCTTCGTCTACATGCGCGACTGGGGGTTCGTCCCCAAGCCGGGCAGCAACCCCGGGCGGGAGATGCGCCAGGTGCTGCAGGCCTCGGTCCGCTACGGCCTGGGGAACCCGCCGGTCCGCTGGATGATGCTGGCCGCGCCGTTCACGTTCGGAGTCGGCATCTACGCCTTCTACGCCATCCAGCCCTACCTGCTGGAGCTCTACGGCAACGAGCAGGCCTACAGCATCGCCGGGCTGGCCGCGGCCATCTACGCCGGGGCCGCCATCGTCGGAGGCATGCTGGCCCCGCGGGTGCGGCGGCTGGTCGGCCGCCGCACCACCGCCCTGATCGCCAGCCTGCTCATCGAGGTCGTGCTGCTGACCCTGCTCGGGCTGACGACCGCCTTCTGGGTGGCGGTCGGCCTGCTGGTGCTGTGGGGGCTGGCCAGCTCGTCCACCCTCCCGATCCGGATGGCCTACATGAACGGCCTGATCCCTTCCGAGCAGCGGGCCACCGTCCTGTCCTTCGACAACCTGCTCGGCTCCAGCGGCGGGGTGGTGATCCAGCCCGCCCTGGGCAAGGTAGCCGACGCCGCCAGCTACGCGACCTCGTACCTGGTCGGGGCCGGGATCGCCCTGGCCGCCCTGCCGTTCATGCTCCTGGCCCGCCGGGAGCGGCCCGTCTCCGACCCGGTCGAGTTCGAACCCGCCCAACAAGGGGGTTGACAGACCGACCGGTCGGTTTTACGGTTCGGCAATGACACTGACCCCGACAGTCACGGACCGGGGCGGGGAGACCCGCCGCCGCATCCTCGAGGTGGCCGCCGAGGCGTTCGGCGACCGCGGCTACGCCGGCACGTCCCTGAGCGACGTGCTCAAGGCCAGCGGGGTCACCAAGGGGGGCTTCTACTTCCACTTCCCGTCCAAGGAGGCGTTGGCCCTGGCCACCCTCCGCCACAAGCAGGAGCAGTGGGCGGGGGCGGTGATGGCGTCGGTGCTCCAGCACCCGCGCGCCGTCGACCAGCTCGAGGCCATGGTCGAGGCTCTCTGCGACCTGCACGAGCAGGACCGCGCCTGCCGCGCGATCAGCCGGCTCTGCACCGAGCTGGGCGACGAGCACCCCGAGCTCCGCCCGCAGCTCGGCACCCAGCTCACCACCTGGATGGACATCGTCGCCTCGATCATTCGCAAGGGCCAGGACGAGGGCGAGATCCGGCCCGGCGTCGACCCGGTCACGGCGGCCGAGGTCGCGGTCGGCTCCTTCATCGGGCTGGAGACGGTCTCCCAGGTGCTGACCGGCCGCGCCGACCTCCGCCGCCGGGCCCGCGACTTCCGCGACCTGTGGTTCGCGGCCATCCGCCAGGCCGGCTGACCGCCATGGACCGCACACGCTGCCGTACACGACGCCTCAGAAAAATACCAACCGGTCGGTTCTGATCGGGTGCAGGAGGGGACATGAACAGCTGGTTCGGTCGGCTCGGGGCCTTCACGGTCCGGCGTCGCTGGTTCGTCATCGGCGCCTGGGTGGTGCTGCTGGCCGTGATGGCCAGCCTCGCCCCGGGACTACCGGATCGGCTCGGCTCGGGCGGGTTCGAGGTGCCGGGCTCCCAGTCCCTTGCCGTCCAGCGGGACCTGGAGCACCGCTTCGCCAACCAGTTCCCGACCACCGCCCTGGTGACGGTCCATGACGGCGCCCGGACGGTCGACGACCCGGCCTTCCGGTCGCTGGTCGAGGGCATCGCCACCCGGGTCGGCGCGGTCCCCAACGTCGGCGGGGTGGCGTCGTTCCTGTCAACCGGCAGCCCGGCCTTCGTCTCCCCCGACCGGCGGACCACCTACCTGGTCGTCGGCCTCTCCGGCGACCAGAACGCCCAGCTCGACACCGCCCCAGCGGTCGCCGAGGCGGCCCGCCAGGTCGTGCCCGGCACCGTCGAGGTCGAGGTCGGCGGGGCCGCCGCCTTCTACGAGCGGTTCAACACCATCTCCCGCGACGACCTGGAGCAGGCCGAGCGGGTCAGCTTCCCGATCACCCTGATCGTGCTCCTGCTCGCCTTCACCAGCCTGGTCGCGGCCGGCCTGCCGATCATGCTCGCCCTGGTCAGCCTCGGGGTGACCCTCGGCGCCCTGTACCTGCTGGCCGGCGTCATCGACATGAACGTGTACGTGACCAACACCGCTTCGATCGTCGGCATCGGCGTCGGCATCGACTACGCGCTGTTCGTGGTCACCCGTTTCCGTGAGGAGCTGCGCCGGGGTCGCCCGGTGGCCGAGGCCGTCCCGCTCACCCTGGCCACCTCTGGCCGGGCCGTGGCCCTGTCCGGCGCCACGGTGATCGTCGCCCTGGCCGGCATGTTCCTGGTCGACATCCAGGCCTTCCGCTCGATGGCCATCGGGTCGATGAGCGTGGTCGCGGTGGCCGTGCTGGCCGCCATCACCCTGCTGCCGGCCGTGCTCAGCCTGGTCGGGCACTGGGTCGACCGCCTGCGCATCCCCGTGCTGCGCCCGCGGGCCGCCGAGGGCGAGGGCTTCTGGCACCGCTGGGCGGTCAGGATCATGCGCCGGCCGGTGGCCTTCGGGGCCGCCGCCCTGGTGGTGCTGCTGGTGCTGGCCGTGCCGTTCGCCCGCATCCGCCTCGGCCAGCCGGGCGCGGCCATCCTGCCCGCCGACGAGAGCCCGCGGCTGGCCACCGAACGGCTGGCGACCGAGTTCGGGGCCGGGGTCACCGGTCCCATGGAGATCCTGGTCGACACCCCGGGCGGGGCCGGCGCCAGGGCCAACCTGGAGCGCGTGGACCGGCTCACCCGGGCCCTGCAGGCCGACCAGACCGTGGCCGGCGTCCAGAGCCTCACCGCGGTCCTGCCCCGGGCCGACCTCGACACCTACACCAAGCTGTACGCCGGCGGGCTGCCGGGGGTCGACCGCGAGCTGGCCCCGGCCGTGGCCGGGCTGGCCAACTGGGACCGGGGCGCCGACCTGGCCCGGATCACGGTCGTGACGCGCGACGCGCCCGAGTCCGAGGCGGCCGAGGGGCTGCTCGACCGGGTCCGGGACCAGTACATCCCGGCCGCCGGGCTGGCCGGGCAGGTCCGGGTCGGCGGCTCGACCGCCCTCAACACCGACCTGGCCCGGGAGATCTCCGGCCAGCTCCCGGTGGTCGTCCTGGCCGTGCTCGCCCTCTCGTTCGTGCTGCTGGCCATGGCCTTCCGGTCGCTGGTCCTGCCGCTGCAGGCGATCGCCATGAACCTGCTCTCGGTCGGGGCCGCCTACGGGCTGATCGTGGCCATGTTCCAGTGGGGCTGGGGCGAGTCGCTGCTCGGCTTCACCTCCGAGGGCCACATCGAGGTCTTCGTGCCCCTGTTCCTGTTCTCGATCCTGTTCGGGCTCTCCATGGACTACGAGGTGTTCCTGCTCAGCCGGATCCGGGAGGAGTACCTGCGCAGCGGCGACAACGAGCTGGCCGTGGCCCGCGGCCTGGAGAGCACGGCCCGCACGATCACCTCGGCCGCCCTGGTGATGGTGACGGTCTTCGCCGCCTTCGCGGCCGGCCGCCTGGTCCCGTTCAAGGAGATGGGCTTCGGCCTGGCCGTGGCCGTGCTGATCGACGCCACCCTGGTCCGGACGATCCTGGTGCCGGCCGTGATGCGGCTGGTCGGGCGCTGGAACTGGTGGATGCCGGCCTGGCTCGACCGCTGGCTGCCGAGGATCTCCCTGGAGACCGCCGAGCCCGCCCCCGCCGCCAGGACCCGCGAACCGGCCGGGATCTAGGGCCCCAGCCGGGACGGGCACCGGGTCACGATCGCGAGGGCGGGCCAGGGACGGCCGGCCCTCGCGATCACCCGGGCGGGGCCGGGGCGGCCTCGATCACGCTGAGGCCGGCCACCGAGCGGGTCGGGACCACGCGGCGGACCTCGAGCCCGGCGTCGCCCAGGAGCTGGCGGAACTGGGCCTCGGTGCGCTCGCGGGCCCCGAGCAGGACCAGCATGTAGAGGTCCATGCGGATGACCGCCGGCTGGTCGGCGGCCCGTTCGGGCAGGATCGCCTCCACGACCAGGAGCCGGCTCCCGGGACCCATGGCCGC
Organism: Actinomycetota bacterium; assembly: GCA_035550755.1. Lineage (GTDB taxonomy): Bacteria > Actinomycetota > CALGFH01 > CALGFH01 > CALGFH01 > CALGFH01. The sequence goes on from DASZON010000147.1 coordinate 5,514, forward strand.
GCGGCAGGCGGCCAGGATCCGGCGGGCGTCGTGGTCGGTCCAGTCGTGGAGCACCCGCGACAGCACATAGGCGTCGGCCCCGGCCGGGACGGCGGCGAAGAAGTCCCCGCCGACCAGCTGGCAGCGGTCGGCCACGCCCTCGGCGGCCAGCCGCAGCCGGGCCTGCTCCACCACGGCCGGCTGGTCGACGAGGACGGTTTCCAGATCTGGGGCCGAGCGGAGGATCGCCGCGAGCAGGATCCCATGGCCGCCGCCGACGTCGACCAGCCGGCCGATCCCGCCGAAGTCGTAGGCGGCGACCACGTCGCCCGCCTCCTGCTCGGACCGGCCGGCCATCGAGGCCTGGAACGCCGCCTCCTGCTCGGGATGCCGGCGCAGGTGCTCGAAGAACCGGTCGCCGTGCACCTGCTCGAAGGCGGTCCCGCCGTGCCGGACGGCGGCCAGGGTGCCCGCCGCGGCCTGGTAGTAGACCTCTCCACGGGCCAGGACCGACCCTCGCATCGACCCGGCCGCGTCGGCCCGCAGGCAGTGGCCGAGCTCGGTGAGCGCGAACCGGCCGCCATCCTCCTCGGCCAGGACCGCCTCGAGCACGAGCCCGCGCAGGGCCCGCGTGAGCAGGTCGGGGTCGGCCCCCACGGCCGCGGCGACCTCGGGCCCGGTCCGCGGCCCCGCGGCCAGCACGTCGGCCACCCCGAGCCGGGCCGCCACATACAGCAGCTGGGTGGTCAGGAACCCGTCGGCCAGCCGTGCCATCCGCAGCCGCGCCGCCACCACCGGGTCCTCGCTCCCGCCCTCGCGTCCACCGGGGTGGGGCCCTCCCGCCGGGTTGTGGCCCGGGTCCGGCGGGAGGGCGGTGACCGTCAGCTCCGGGTGGCGTCGCGGACGGCGGCGCGGGCGGCCCGCCCGTCCTCGGCGTCGAGGGCCACGTTGGCCAGGCCGCGGCACTCGGCCAGGGTGTGGGCGGCGACGGAGGCGCGGACCGGCGGGATGCTGACCGGGGCCATCGACAGGCTGGTGATGCCCAGGCCGACGAAGACCAGGGCGAGCAGCGGGTCGCTGGCCGCCTCGCCGCACACCCCGACCGGCTTGCCCAGCGCCTTGCCGGCCTCGGCGGTCACGCGGACCAGGTCGAGCAGGGCCGGCTGCCAGGCGTCGAGCAGGTCGGCCAGCTCCCCGGCCATCCGGTCGGCCGCGTAGGTGTACTGCGACAGGTCGTTGGTCCCGATCGACATGAAGTCGCAGGCCGCGGCCACATGACGGGCCCGGATGGCCGCCGCCGGCACCTCGATCATGACCCCGCCGGACGACAGCCCGTGGCCGCGCACCTGCTCGGCGAAGGTGGCCGCCTCGGCCTTGGTCGACACCATCGGCGCCATCACCCAGACCTGGGCGTCGCTGGCCGCGGCCGCGCCGGCGATGGCGGTCAGCTGCTCCTCCAGCAGCTCCGGGTGCCGCCGCGAGGTCCGCAGGCCGCGCACGCCGAGGGCCGGGTTGGGCTCGTCGGGTACGGTCACGAACTCGAGCGGCTTGTCGGCGCCGGCGTCCAGGGTCCGCACGACCACCTTGCGGCCGGCGAAGGCGTCGAACACCCGCTTGTAGACGGCCTGCTGCTCCTCGCCGGTGGGCGCGTTGGGCCGGTCGAGGAACAGGAACTCGGTCCGGAACAGCCCGACGCCCTCGCTGTCGGCGGCCGACGCCTGGGCCAGGTCCTTGTCGCCGGCGATGTTGACCAGCAGCTGCACCGCGTGCCCGTCCGAGGTCCGCCCCGGGCCGCTGAGCGACCGGAGGGCGGCCAGCTTGGCCTCCTCGGCGTCCAGCGCCTCCTGCACGGTGGCCTCGTCGGGGGCGACGGCCACGGTGCCCTCGGTCCCGTCGACCAGCACGGTCTCGCCCTCGGGGATGGCGGTGGCGCCGTGGCAGGTGACCACCGCCGGGATCCCGAGCGACTTGGCGAGGATGGCCGTGTGGCTGGTCGGCCCGCCCTCCTCGGTGATGATGGCCCGCACCCGGTCGGCGTCCAGGGTGGCGGTGTCGGCCGGGGCCAGGTCGAGGGCGACCAGCACGAAGGGGTGGCCGGGGTCGGGGACGCCCGGCATCGGCACCCCGAGCAGGGTGGCGATGGTGCGGTTGCGGAGGTCGTCGAGGTCGGCGACGCGCTCGGCCATGTAGGGGCCGGCGGCGGCCAGCATGGCCCGGAAGTCCTGGAAGGCGTCGGCGACCGCGGTGATGGCCGCCTTGCCGGCCTGCACCCCCTCGGTGACCTTGGAGGCCAGGGTCGGGTCCTCGGCCATCATCGCCTGGGCGGCGAGCACGCTCGCGGCCTCCCCGGGGGCGCGCGAGGCGCGCTCCTCCAGGCCGTGGGCGACGGCCCGCATCGCGTCCATGGCGGCCTGGTTCTCGGCCTCCGGGTCGCCGGACGGTGTCGCGTCGGTCGGGACCACCGGAGGCGGGGCCATCTGGGCCACGGGTCCGGCGGCGACGCCGGGGCTGACCCCGATGCCGCTGAGTGGCTCGGCCATGGGCTACCCCTCGCTGTCGAGGTCCCTGGAGACCAGGGCGGCCAGCTCGTCAAGGGCGGCGTCGGCGCCGTCGCCCTCGGCGGCGAGGACGACCTCGTCCCCCCCGCGCGCATCCAGGGCGAGCACCGACAGGATGCTGCGGGCGTCCACCGGGTCCCCACCGGCCTTGGCGATCGTCACCTTCACGGGCTGCTTGGCGGCCGCCTGGACGAACATGGCGGCGGGTCGGGCGTGCAGGCCGACCTTGGAACCGATTACGACACGGCGCTCGGGCATGACGAACCTCCACCTCCGGCACGCCGGGACGAGCCCGGCCCTCCCATGCGCAGACAGTATCAGCGTCGGGCCGTCTCGCCGAGCCGACTGGTTCGACCCCACTCATGCCTTTCGCGGATGGTACTGTAGTCGGAAATTGGACTAGTCCACTTTGGAGGTCGGGTGCCGAGCCGGATGCTGGCCGAGATCGCCGAGCAGCCCGAGGCGCTGCGCCGCACCTTCGCCGCCCTCCTGCCCCGGATCGGCGAGATCGGGGCGCTCGCCGCCGAGACCCGCCAGGTCCTGTTCATCGCCAGGGGCTCCTCGGACAACGCCGCCGTCTACGGCCAGTACCTCTGCTCGGCCCGCGCCGGCCGCCTGACCGCCCTGGCCGCCCCCTCCCTGGCCACCGCCTACCACGCCACCCTCGACCTCCGCGGGGTCCTGGCCGTCGCCATCTCCCAATCCGGCGCCACCGAGGAGATCGTCACCACCCTCACCTGGGCCCGGGCCTGCGGCGCCCGCACCGTCGCCATCACCAACGTGCCCGGCTCCCCGCTGGCCGCCGCCGCCGACCTCACCCTCCTCACCCAGGCCGGCCCCGAGCAGGCGGTCCCCGCCACCAAGACCTACACCACCCAGCTCGCCGCCGTGGCCGTCCTGGCGACGGCACTGGGGCGAGAGAGGAAGGGCGGGCCCGGCGGGGATCGGGAGGCGGGAGGGCGCCCGGTCGGCGGGGTGGGAGGGCGCCCGGTCGGCGGGGTGGGAGGGCGCCCGGTCGGCGGGGGCGGGCCCGCCCGAGGCGGCGCGGATCGGGACTCCGAAGTGGAGGCGCTGGGGAGGGTGCCGGAGGCGGTGGAGGGGATGCTCGAGCACGCGACGGCGGTCGAGGGGCTGGCGAAGCGGCTGGTGGGGGTGGAGGCGCTGGTGGTGTCGGGGCGCGGGTTCGCGTACTCGACGGCGCTGGAGGTGGCGCTGAAGCTGAAGGAGACCTGCTATCTCACGGCGGTGGGCCTCTCCTACGCCGACCTGGTCCACGGGCCGATCGCGATCGTCGACGCCGGCACCCCGGCCCTCCTGGTCGCCGCCGCCAACGGCCCGATGCTCGCCGACATGACCGCGCTCGCCCGCCGGATCGCCGGGACCGGGGCCGACGTCTACGGCATCGGCGGCGACCCCGCCTTTGCCGGCGCCTGCCGGGCCACCCTCCCCGGCCCGTCGCTCCCCGAGCACCTGGCCCCGTTCGCGCTGGTCGTTCCCGGCCAGCTGCTGGCCGAGGCCCTGGCCCGGGCCAAGGGCATCGACCCCGACGCCCCCCGGGGCCTCCGCAAGGTCACCCAGACCGGGTCCTGACCAGCGCTCCGGCTAGCGTGGGGCGGCCTCGAGGAGCATGGACTCGCTGATGTACCGGCGGTCGTCCATGAAGGCGCGGCGCCAGAGGAAGTACTCGGAGCGGGGGCGGTCGTCGGTGATCTCGGGCCCGGGGCCGATGAAGGCGCGGAGGCGGTCGTCGGCCAGCCACTGGGCGCGGCGGACGACGTCGACCCATCCGTCGGCGTCGGTCGGGGGGTGGTCGGGGACGTCGTCGAGGTCGCGGATGGCGTCGGGGGTCCCGAGGACCTGGCGGATGTTCTGGTCGGTGAACTCCAGGGGGGCGTCGGAGCCGAACATGAAGACGCCGTGGCGGCCCGGCGAGAGCACCAGCCGGACGTGGCCGAACACACCGGCGAAGGTGCGGACGTGCTCCTTGAAGTCGTCGAGCGGGAGGGCGTAGGGGATCCAGAGCATGAACACCCCGCCCGGGCGCAGCCGCGCCTTGCCCTCGGTCAGGAACTCGCGGGTGTAGAGGACGACCGACCCGGCGCTCTCGATCGGCGGTGCCGGGTCGACGGCGACCAAGTCGTAGGTCTCGCGCGACAGCCGCACGTAGTTGCGGCCGTCGCTGACGATCACCCGGCCCTTGGGATGGTCGAGGAAGCGTTCGGCGTCGGGGAAGAAGACCGGCATGCGGCTGGGGACGGTGGGGGACAGCTCGACCGCGTCGGTGCGCATGCCGATCTCCAGTCCCGAGCGGTAGGTGCCGCCCATGCCGAAGGCGATCACCAGGAAGTCCTGGGCGTCCGGCCGCAGCGCCTTGGACAGGTAGCCCATCAGCTTGGTGTCGACCGTCAGCGAGGTCATCCCGACCCCGCCGACCAGCAGCCGCCGTCCCTTGGGCGGTCCGCCGACGGTGTCGACGGTCGCCAGCTCGTCCTCGGCGTGGGTCACCGGCAGCCCGGTGCGGCGCAGCTCGTTCTCGGTCCGGGTCCGGGTCACCGGCAGGTCGAGCGAGGACGCCACCAGCCCCAGCACCGCCAGCCCGGAAATCACCCCCGCCACCACCCGCTCCCGGGCCCCCTGAGCCGGGGCTCGGGCCGCGCGGCCCACCGGGTCCCTGAGGAACAGGAGGGCGCCGGCGAGGAGGTTGAGCGCCCCGAGGAGGAGGATCGAGGCGTTGGTGCCGAGGGTGCCGGCGAGGACGAAGGCGGCGCCGAAGGAGCCGAGGATGGAGCCGCCGGTGTTGGCGGCGTACAGGAGGCCGATGCTGCCGCCGGCCGCCTCGGCCGAGGGCGTGGCCAGCCGGCCGGCGAGCGGGAAGGCGTAGCCCATCAGCACCGTGGCCGGGAGCAGCACGACCACCGTGCGGACCACGAACGGGACGTGGCCGACCATCCCGCTGCCCAGGACCACGGTCGCCTGCGCGAGCACGCCGACCCCGGCCAGGCACAGGCCGAGGGTGCCCAGCCGCTCGCCCGCGGGACGGGAGAAGCGCCGGTACAGGAAGCTGCCGACGGCGATGCCGAACAGGAAGATGGCCAGGATGGTGGTGAAGATGTAGATGCTGGAGCCGGTGCCCTCGGCCAGCATCCGGGTCCAGAGCACCTCGAGGGCCAGGGAGACGAACCCCGAGACGAAGGTGGCCGCGAGCACCATCCGCCGCCGGGGACGGAACGACCGCGGCACCTCGGGCCGCGCTGGCCGCCGGCGTTCGGCGACCTCCTCCGCCTCCCAGCGTCGCGAGAGCAGCAGGGCGCCGAGGCCGGCGGTGAGGTTGAGGGCGACGGCCAGATAGCCGGTGACGCGCAGACCGAGGAACTCGATGAGCACGAACCCTCCGAGCAGGGTCCCGGCCATGGCCCCGATGGTGTTGGCGGCGTACAGCTCGCCAAGGCGGGCCCCGGCCTCGTCCAGGGTGCGGACCAGGTAGCGGGTGAGCAGCGGCAGGGTCATGCCCATGAGGAAGGTGGCCGGCGCCACCGCCGCCAGGGCGAGGCCGAAGCGGACGCCGGCCAGCTGGGCCGGCCGCTCGACCAGGCTCGGCCACACGCCGCGGTACAGGTCGGCCAGCCCGTGGAAGGCGAACGGCAGCAGGGAGGCCATGGCCGCGACGGCCAGCTCGACCAGGCCGTACAGCCGCAGCGGGCGCCGGCTGGTATCGGCCAGCCGCCCGCCGGCCAGGCTGCCGAAGCCGAGGCCGGCCATGAAGGCGGTCACGATCGTGGCCACCGCCTGAGTGGTGTTGCCGAACACCAGCACCAGCTCGCGCGACCACACCACCTGGTAGATGAGCCCGGCGGCGCCCGAGGCGACGAACAGGGCGAGCACCATGCCGCGGAGCGACGGGGTGGCGCGGCTGGCGGGTCGGGGTGGGGAGGTGGCGACGGCCACGGGCAGGACTCCTCGGATCGATGCAGACCCGCAGGAGGCTTCCAGATGCCGGCCCGAACCGGCAAGCGACCGTCCACAGCCCCGGCCCCATCGACGGGTCAGGAACCGATCGGGCGCCCGGGCCGTCCCACCCACCAGACACCGACTTCGGGAGGGTGGGGCATGCGGCTTCGGCGGGCGGCGGTTGGGACGGTCGGGGTGGTCCTGGTGGCGATGGCGGTCGCGGCCGGGTGCTCGGGCGGGGGGAGCGGCGACAGCGCCGCCGGGGGCGGATCCGGGGAGCAGGTGGCGCCGGCCGCCAACCAGGCCGCGACCCCGCGGGACCAGGCCGCCACCGGCGCGAAGTCCGGTGCCGGCGGCTCGGCCGCGCCAGCCGGCCAGGGCGGTGCCGGCCAGGCGGCCGCCGAGGTCCGGCTGGTCGACCTGGGCGACCGGATCGTCCGCACGGCCAACGTCGACCTGGAGGTCGGCGAGGGCGAGCTGAACGAGGTCGTCAACCAGGCCACCGACGTCGTGGTCCGGGCCAAGGGCATCTACGTGGGGTCGTCGACCGCCGTGCCCGCCGGGGAGCCGGCCAGCGGCCAGGTCACCTTCCGGGTCCCGGTCGACGCCTTCGAGCCGGTCCTGCGCCAGCTCAAGGGGCTCGGCACCTACCGCGGGGAGGAGTCGAGCACCGACGACGTCACCACCCAGTACGTCGACCTGACCAGCCAGCTCACCGCCTGGCGGGCCCAGGAGCGGGTCTATCTCCGCCTGCTCGACCGGGCCAGGTCGGTGACCGACGTGATCGCCGTCCAGAACCAGCTCCAGCAGGTGCAGTCCAACATCGAGCGGCTGCAGGGGCAGATCAAGCACCTCGAGGACCAGTCCTCGTTCTCCACCATCGTGCTGCGGCTGACCGAGCCGGGCGCGGCCGGGCCCGTCGCGCCCAAGGGCCGGCTGGCCAGGGCCTGGGCGACGGCGGTGAACGGGCTCGGGGTGATGGCGGCGGCCGTCCTGGTGGCCGTGATCTGGCTGATCCCGGTCGCCGTCCTGGGCGGGCTGGTGCTGCTGGGGGTGCGGGCCTTCCGGCGGCCGCGGACGGCGTGAGGTAAGCTACCGATCGAATGGCTCGAACCGCTCAAGCGTAACGATCAGCGTGCCGATGCTCCGAGCCGTCAGCCACCCTCAGCCACCCGTCGATCTACCCCCAGAGGACCGCCTCGCGTGTCGTCGCGCCGCAACACCTCGCTGGTCGTCGCCCTCGGGGTGGCGGCACTGGCAGGCACCTCGCTGGCGGCGATGGTGGCGACCAGCGAGCTGCTGGTGGAGTCGTTCGGCCGCCCGGTGTCGGACCGGCTCGACCCGCCGCTGCCCGACCTCGAGCGCCCCAAGGTCATCCAGGTCGAGCCGCCGAAGCCGGGCCGGGCCGGGCCGCCCGGGGGCCGGTCGCGTCCCCCAAGGGGCGCGCCGCCGCCCCGGCGGTCGGCCGCCGGGGCCGGGCCAGGCGGGGTGGTGGTGGCCGTGCAGCGCCGCCCGGCCCGCGTGGAGCGGGTCGCGGTCCGCAGGCCCGCCCTCGAACGGCCCGCGATCCCGGTGACCCGGCCCGGCCCGGAGCCGGCCGAGCCCCCGCGGCCGCACCGGCCCAGGCGGCACCGGCTCTGGAAGCGCTGGAACGGCCCCAGGCCCCACCACCGGCCCCGGGTCCCGGTCCCGGTTGCCCCCAAGCCCCACCTGCCCCGCCCGGCGGACCCCGGCGACGCCCCAGGTGGTGGGTCGCCCTGCCCCGACCGGCCCCGCCGCGACGGCGACCACCACCGCTGGGACCACCACCGGCGGGACCACCGCCGCCACGATCGGCACCGCCACCGCTGGGACAAGGACGGGCGGGCTGATCGGAAGAAGGACGGACGCAACCGCCTGGCGCCTCAACCGACCCACAGGCAGAACGGGTGGCCGGCAGGGTCGAGGTAGACCCGCACGTCGTCCTGGGGCTGGAACTCGGCCAGGGTGGCGCCGGCGGCGACCGCCCGGGCGCCGGCTGACTCCAGGTCGTCGACCTCGATGTCGAGGTGCAGCTGCATCTGCTGCTCGCCGGCGGCCGCCGGCCAGGTCGGCCGGGCGTGGATCGACTCGTGCTGGAAGGACAGGCCGGGCCCGCCGCCGGGCGGCCGGAGGGTGACCCAGCCGGGCTCGTCCCTGCCGATCGGCCAGCCCAGCAGCCGGGAGTAGAACTCGGCCAGGGCCCGAGGGTCGGGCGCGTCGAACACGGTCGCGGTGAGCTGGAACGCCGGTGCGTCGGCCACGTCGCCTCCTGGGTCGGGCGGCGATCCTACCGCCCCCCCGTGACCTCAGGCGTGGCCCACCGTCATCAAGCCGGCGGGGGGGCGACGAGGATGCAGAACGGGTGGCCGGCCGGGTCGGCGTAGACCCGTAGCGGCTCGTCGGGGTCCTTGGACAGGTCGTCGAGCAGGCGGGCGCCGAGGGCCAGGGTCCGCTCGTGCTGGACGTCGAGCTCGGCCGTGCCGGGCACGGTCAGGTCCAGGTGCAGCTGCTGGGGCACCGGCCCCTCCGGCCAGGTCGCCTCCGGGAGGGACGCCACCGGCTGGAAGGCCAGCTGCACGCCGCCCTCGGTCCGCAGAATCAGCCACTCCCGCGCCTTCGGGTCCGGCTCCCCGGGCGGTGGCGGCTCGTGCCCCGGCGGGTACCGCAGCCCGAGCAGCTGCCGGTAGAACTCGGCCAGGGCCCGGATGTCGGTCCCGTCGAGCACCACCTGCCGCAGCAGCGGGACCTCGGGTTCGCCCTGCATCCCACCACCTCCGACCACGGTCCGTGGAACCGGCTGGTGACCTGCATCGATGGGTGGAGCGGGCGAAGGGAATCGAACCCTCACCGCGAGCTTGGGAAGCTCGAGTTCTGCCATTGAACTACGCCCGCAGGAGGGGCGATTCTAGCCGGGCGGCCTGAGCTGGGGCAACGAGGTCGTGGCAGAATGCCGACCGAGCAGCCTTTGTCTTGGGAGTGCACAGGTGATCCTGTCCGACCGTAGTCTGCGGGAGGCGATCGCGGCCGGAAGGCTGGTGGTCGACCCGCTGGACGACGACGCCATCCAGCCGTCGAGCATCGACGTGCGCCTGGACAACCGGTTCCGGGTCTTCTACACGGCGCGGCATCCGTACATCGACGTGAAGCTGCCGATGGAGGACCTGACCGAGCTGGTCGAGGTCAAGCCGGACGACGCCTTCATCCTGCATCCCGGGGAGTTCGTGCTCGGGTCGACCCTGGAGCAGGTGGGGATCCCGCCCGACCTGGCGGCCCGCCTCGAGGGCAAGAGCTCGCTCGGCCGGCTCGGCCTGATGACCCACTCCACGGCCGGGTTCCTCGATCCGGGGTTCACCGGGCACGTGACCCTGGAGCTGTCGAACGTTGCCAACCTGCCGATCACGCTGTATCCAGGAATGCGGATCGGGCAGATCGCGGTGTTCCAGCTGACCACCGCGGCCGAGCGGCCCTACGGGTCGAGGGGTGTCGGGTCGAAGTATCAGGGGCAGCGGGGGCCGACCCCGTCCCGGTACTGGGAGAACTTCCGCTCGCCCTGAGCCCAGCGCCCAGTGCCCTTCCCCATACGAGGACCGCGATTGACGAAGCTGCCAGCCACATCGGTCGGATCGCCGCCCACCCAGGCCGACCCGGTCGAGGCCGTGGCACCGGTGGAGGAGCGCGACGAGACTGCCGGCGAGCGCCTGCGGCGGGCCGCCCGGCGGCTCGGGCGACGGGTCCGGCCCGGCCCCCAGCCGTTGTTCCTGCTGGCGTACCTCGGGCTGGCCGTGTGGATGTTCGCCCCGGCCTGGAGGTCGCCGACCAGCACCACCCTCGAGGGCGGGGACGGCGACCCGGCGATCTTCATGTGGTTCCTGCGCTGGGTGCCGTACGCCATCGCCCACGGGCACGAGCTGCTGGTGACCCACCACCTCAACTACCCCGACGGCGTGAACCTGATGTGGAACACCTCCCTGCCCCTGCCGGCGCTGCTGCTCGGGCCGGTGACCGCCCACTGGGGACCGGTGTTCAGCTTCAACCTGCTGCTGGTGCTGTCCTACGGGCTCTCGGCCTGGTGCGCGTACCTGGCCATCCGCCGCTTCGTGCCCGGGCACCTGGCGGCGGCGGTCGGGGGGCTGGTCTACGGCTTCTCCCCGGCCATGCGGGTCCAGTCACACCACCTGCACATGTCACTGGCCTTCCTGGTCCCGCTCATGCTCCTGGCCATGCACGAGATCCTGGTCCGCCAGCGGCGGTCGCCCTGGCTGGTCGGGGCCGCCCTCGGCCTGATGGCCGGGGCCCAGCTCCTGTTCGGCGAGGAGCTGCTGGCCATGACCGCCCTGCTCGCCGCCGCCCTGCTGGTGCTGGTGGTGCTGACCAACCTGCGCCGGGTCCGCGAGCGCTGGCTGTACGCGGCCAAGGCGTTCGCGGTCGCCCTGACCCTGACCTCGGCGATCATCGTCTGGCCGCTGTCGGTGCAGTTCACCGGGCCCCAGCGGATCCACGGCGACATCCAGAAGACCAACTACTCCAACGACCTCCAGAGCTTCATCCTCCCCGGCTGGCCCCAGGCCATGACCTGGGACGGGGCCGGCCAGCTGGTCGAGGGGTTCGCCGGCGGCAACTCGGCCTACCTGGGGCTGCCGATGCTGCTGGTCCTGGTCGCCCTCGGGGTGCGCTGGCGGTCGGAGTCGGTGGTCAGGATCGGGCTGGCCCTGATGGCGGTGGCGGCCGTGCTCTCGCTGGGACCGGTCCTGCTGGTCGGGGGGCGCGACACCGGGATCCCCCTGCCCTGGGCCTTCTTCGAGCACCTGCCCCTGCTCCCGAGCCTCATCCCGGCCCGCCTGGCCCAGCTCACGGCCCTGTTCGCCGGGCTCCTGCTGGCCGTGTTCCTCCAGGCGGTGTGGCGCGAGGGCGGCTGGCGACGGGCGGCCGCGGTGGTGGTGGCGGTATTGGTGCTGGTGCCGCTGTGGCCGTCGGCCACCATCTCGTCCGAGAAGGTCGAGACCCCGGCGTTCTTCACCGGACCGGCCGTCCGCTCCCTGCCCCGCGACAGCGTCGTCCTGGTGCTGCCCTGGGCCTACCGGCGCACCTCCCTGGCCATGGTCTGGCAGGCCGAGGCCGGGCTCTGGTTCCGGATGCCCGGCGGCTACTTCATCGGCCCGCAGAAGGACAGGGACCAGCCGCGCTTCGACGCCATCCCGTCCACGGGATCGATCACCTTCGCCCGGATCTTCGGCGGGGCCACCCCGCCCCGGCTGACCGGGCCGATGCGCCGGTCCCTGGCCCGCGACCTGATCCGCTGGCGGGTCGGGAGCGTGGTCGTGGGCCCGATGCCGAACCAGGCGGCCATGCTGCGGTTCCTGGCCGAGCTGTTCGGCAGCCAGCCCAGGCAGGTGGAGGGCGTCTACCTGTGGCGCGACCCGGTGCCGGTGCTCACCGACCCGGGGCCGCGTCCTCCGAGCTGAACCCCTGCTCCAGCACCTGGGCGACGTCCAGGACCTTGACGCCCTCGCCCTGGCCCTCGGCCTGGCGGGCCTTGATGGCGTCGTCCAGCATGACCATGCAGTAGGGGCAGGCCGTCCCGACCACCTCGGCCCCGGTGGCCAGGGCCTCGTCGGTGCGCTCGAGGTTGACCCGCTTGCCGATCCGCTCCTCCATCCACATGCGCGACCCGCCGGCTCCGCAGCAGAAGCCGCGCTCACGGCAGCGGTGCATCTCGACCGAGCGGACCCCGGGCACGGCGTCGAGCACGGCCCGGGGAGCGTCGTAGACGTCGTTGTGGCGGCCGAGGTAGCAGGGGTCGTGGTAGGTGACGGTGGTCTCGACCGGCCCCTCGGGTCGCAGCCGGCCCTCGTCGACCAGGCGTCGCAGCAGCTGGGTGTGGTGGACGACCTCGTAGTCGCCGCCCAGGTGCGGGTACTCGCGGGCCAGGGTGTTGAAGCAGTGGGGGCAGGAGGCGACCACCTTGCGGGCGCCGACCCCGTCCAGGGTCTCGATGTTCTGCTGTGCCTGGAGCTGGTAGAGGTACTCGTTGCCGAGACGGCGGGCCGGGTCGCCGGTGCAGGACTCGCGGGGGCCGAGCACGGCGAAGCGGACCCCGGCCCGGTGCAGCAGCCGGGCGACGGCCCGCGCCGTCCCCCGGGCTCGGTCCTCGAGGGCGGCCGCGCAGCCGACCCAGTAGAGATACTCGACGTCGTCGGGGATCCGGTCGCCGACCACCGGCACCTCGAAATCCAGGCCCTCGGTCCAGGCCAGGCGCTGGCCGGCGCCCAGCCCCCAGGGGTCGCCGGAGTTCTCGACGTTGCGCAGCATGGTCCCGGCCTCGGTGGGGAAGCGGGACTCCATCAGGACCTGGTAGCGGCGCAGCTCCAGGATGGTGTCGACGTGCTCGATGTCGACCGGGCACTGCTCGACGCAGGCCCCGCAGGTGGTGCACGACCACAGCACGTCGGACCCGACCACGTCGGTGACGAGGTCCTTGTCGAGCACGGCCGGGTCGTACGGCCCCGGGTTCTCCCGGGTCGCCTCCCCGAGCACGAACGGGGCCTTGTCGAACAGGTGGTCGCGCAGGTCGGTGATGACCAGCTTGGGGGACAGCGGCTTGCCGGTGTTCCAGGCCGGGCACTGGTCCTGGCAGCGGCCGCACTCGGTGCAGGTGGCGAGGTCCAGGAGCTGCTTGAAGTTCAGGTCCTCGACCTTGCCGGCGCCAACTGAGTCCTCCTCGGTCATCTCCTCGGGGTCGAGGCTGGGGGTGGCCAGCGGGCCAAGCGCCTTGGGACGGCGGGAGAAGGCGACGTTGAACGGGGCGGTGAAGATGTGCAGGTGCTTGGAGTACATGACCAGCACCAGGAACCCGAGCACGACCGCCAGGTGGGCGAGCAGGAAGCCCTCGTCGAGCAGGCGCAGGGCCGACGGTGAGAGCCCGTCGAGCAGCCGCCCCACGGCCGTCGAGGCGAACGCCCAGCCGTCGTAGGGGAAGGTGCCCCTGGCCGCCCGCGCCCCCCGGTAGCAGAGCAGGGTGACGATCACCAGGGCGATCATGCCGAGGATGACCCAGGCCTGGCCGGTGTGGGAGCCGTAGAAACGCGAGGCCCGCATCCGGCGGGCCGGGGACTGGCGCACGCGGATGGCGGCGAACACGGCCAGGCTGACCAGCACGGCCACGGCGGTGAAGTCCTGGAGGAAGCCGAGCACCGGGCTGTGGCCGACGACGGGCAGGGCGAAGGTGTCGCTGAACAGCTCCCCGTAGGCCTCGGCGATGGTGGTGAGCAGGATCACGAAGCCCCAGAAGGTGAAGAAGTGGGCCAGCCCGGGGATCGGCCGCTTGAGCAGCTTGCGCTGGCCGAAGACCTCGACCAGCTCGGCCCGCAGGCGGGCCCAGGCGCCCTGGAAGCGGTCGGGGGCTGGCTGGCCGCTGGCGATCAGCCGGGTGATCCGCTCGGCCCGCTGGCCGGCCAGGGCGACCGCGAAGAAGGTCAGCACGGCCCCGATGGCGAGCTTCATCGCACGTCCTCCCGGGCTGGTGGCGTCCGCTGCTGAGGGGGAGTCTACCGCTCGGTAACATGCGGAGGCGGATAGGCTGGACCGATGTCCGACCCTACCCCGACCCCGCCCCCGACCGGGTCCCCGGCCCAGGGGCCGCCCCCGTCCATCGGCCGGGTCGCCCTGCTGACCGGCGGCCTGCTGCTGGTGCTGGCCGGGGTGGCGGTGCTCGCCTGGGCCCTGGCCTCGGCGGCCGGCCTGGTCGGCGGGAGCGGGGACGATCCCGCCATGGCCGACGCCCCGGTGGCGACCACCGCCCCGGGGAGCAGGCCGAGGACCGTCGCCTACCGGCTGGAGCCGGCCGAGGGCCGCCCGGTGACCGTGCGCCTCGAGGTGGCCGCCGACCCGGACGCCAGGTCCAGAGGGCTGATGGGCCGCACCGAGGTCCCCGAGGGCACCGGGATGGTCTTCCTCTACCCGGACGACGTGTCCGAGGCCTACTGGATGAAGGACACCCTGGTGCCGCTGTCGATCGCCTTCGTGGCCGCCGACGGGCGGGTGGTCAGCGTGGCCGAGATGACCCCGTGCACGGCCGACCCGTGCCCCAGCTACCCCCCGGCCGGCCGCTACCGCTACGCGGTCGAGCTGGCGGCCGGCGCGTTCGGGTCCGCCGGGGTCGGCGAGGGGGACAAGGTGGTCCCCACCGACCCTGCAGCACTCCCCGAACCGGTATAACACCGCAGGTCAGCAGCAAGATAAACTGCTGCTGACGGGAAACTTGACAATAGAACACTCAACTCCCTATCGTGTGCCGTGGACCTGTCCCAGAAGCTTGTTTGAGGTGATGAGATGGCCAAGGCCGTAGGGATCGACCTGGGGACCACCAACTCCGTTGTCGCCACCCTCGAGGGTGGCGAGCCGACGGTGATCCCCAACGCCGAGGGGGCTCGCACGACCCCGTCGGTGGTCGCCCTCTCCAAGACCGGCGAGGTGCTGGTCGGCGAGGTGGCCAAGCGGCAGGCGGTGACCAACCCGGACCGCACCGTGCGCTCGGTCAAGCGGCACATGGGCGAGTCGTCCTGGCGCTTCCGGGCCGACAGCAAGGAGTTCTCCCCCCAGCAGATCAGCGCGTTCATCCTCCAGAAGCTGAAGCGCGACGCCGAGGCCTACCTGGGCGACCAGGTGACCCAGGCGGTCATCACCGTGCCCGCCTACTTCGACGACGCCCAGCGCCAGGCCACCAAGGAGGCCGGTGAGATCGCCGGGCTCGAGGTCCTGCGCATCATCAACGAGCCGACCGCGGCCTCGCTCGCCTACTCCCTGGACAAGGAGAACGACGAGACCATCCTGGTCTTCGACCTGGGCGGCGGCACCTTCGACGTGTCCCTGCTGGACATCGGCGAGGGCGTGATCGAGGTCCAGTCGACCTCGGGTGACATGCACCTGGGCGGCGACGACTGGGACCAGCGGATCGTCGAGTGGCTGCTGACCACCTTCAAGAACAACCACGGCATCGACCTGTCCAACGACAAGATGGCCATGCAGCGGCTCAAGGAGGCGGCCGAGAAGGCCAAGATCGAGCTCTCCTCGACCCTCGAGACGACCATCAACCTGCCGTTCATCACCGCCACCCCCGAGGGCCCGCTGCACATGGAGCAGCGCCTCACCCGGGGCGAGCTCGAGCGGATGACCTCGGACCTGGTGGAGCGCCTGCGCGGCCCCTTCGACAAGGCCGTCACCGACTGGAAGGCCAAGACCCAGAAGAGCCTGACCGACATCCACCACGTGGTGCTGGTCGGCGGCTCGACCCGGATGCCCATGGTGGTCGAGTTCGTCAAGCAGCTCACCGGCGGCAAGGAGCCCCACAAGGGCGTCAACCCCGACGAGGTCGTGGCCGTGGGCGCCGCCCTCCAGGCCGGGGTGCTCAAGGGCGAGGTCAAGGACATCCTGCTGCTCGACGTGACCCCGCTGTCGCTGGGCATCGAGACCAAGGGCGGGGTGATGACCAAGCTCATCGAGCGCAACACCACCATCCCGACCCGCCGCTCGGAGGTGTTCACC
>DASZON010000148.1:0-14911 GCA_035550755.1 Actinomycetota bacterium
CCGCTGGCCAGCACGGCCAGGCCGAGCAGGATCAGCCCGAGCGGCACCAGGTAGTCGCCGCGCAGCCGCCACACGTCGAGCGCGTCCAGCAGGAACACGACCCCGGCGAGCACGAACAGGACCCCGACGACCAGCGACAGCCGGTCGAGCTGGCGGGGCTCGTCGCGGGGCGGCGGCGCGCCCTCGGGGCGGTCGCTCACCGGTCCACCTGGACCTGGCCGAGGCCGACGCGCAGGTCGAGCCGGAGGGTGCGGCCGCTGCCGGCGTCGGCGACGGTGTCGATCCGGCTGCCCGGCCCGCTCTCCTGCTCGCCCAGGACCTGGACCTCGCCGAGGCCGGAGCGGGCCATGACGTCGACCGTCACCCCACCCGGAACGTGGACGACCAGCTGCCCGACCCCGACCCGGGCCTCGACGGCGGTGGTCCCGGGCGGCACCTGGAGCTGGCGCAGGTCGACCTGGAGGTTGCCGACGGCCAGCTCGTAGCTGGTCAGGTCGCCCGGGGTGCGGGGCTGCTCGGTGCGGTCACCGACCCCGCCGGTGACCGGAACGTCGACGTCCCAGTCGACGGCCACGGCCAGCGACAGGACCACCATCAGGGCGACCCCGACGACGATGAGGGCGTGCTGGCGGCCCCGGAAGGCCCCGGCGACACAGGCCAGCCCGACCGCGATCAGGGACGCGGGCAGGATCGCCCGCCACGGCACCGCGACCCCGGCGCCGTCCAGCAGCCAGCCGATCCCGACCAGCACCAGCAGCGCCCCCACCAGCACCGTGGCCGCCGCCGGGGCGTGCCGGTCGGTCGGCGGGGCCGGCCCGGTGCTCACCTGCGCAGCCCCACCAGGATGATCGCGACCCCGACGGCGACCACCGCGACCGGCCAGAACAGCTCGTCGAGGTTGGGGGCGAGCCGGTTGAGCAGCAGCACCAGGCCGAGCACGACCAGGGAGCCGCCCAGCACCAGCCGGCCCGTCTCCCGCCGCGGCTCGGGCACGGGGCCGGCCGGCTGGCCGGGGCGCTCCTCGGGGATGGCCACCCAGCCGACCACGTAGGCGATCAGCCCCAGCCCGTTGGCCAGCGACAGGATGATGAAGGCGACCCGCAGCAGCACCGGGTCGATCCCCAGGTAGCGCCCGAGGCCGCCGCACACCCCGGCGATCACCCGGTCGTCGCGGCTGCGCCGCACCGCCCGCTGGGGCGGGGGCGGGGAGCCGGGGGGCGGCGGGCCTGGCTCGGCCGGGCCTGGCTGTCCGGGTTCGGGGGGAACTGGCGTGCTCATCCGCTAGAGCATAAGACCCTCCCGTTGAGGCAGGATACCTCCATGACCGACGACGACCGCGGCCCCCTGCCGAGCTTCCTCATGGACATGGACGGCGTTCTGGTCCACGAGGAGCACGCCATCCCCGGGGCCGACAGCTTCATCAAAGCCCTCCAGGCGGCCGAGCTGCCGTTCCTGGTCCTGACCAACAACAGCATCTACACCCCGCGCGACCTGGCCGCCCGGCTGGCCCGGACCGGGATCAACCTGCCCCCGGCCCGGATCTGGACCTCGGCCCTTGCCACCGCCCAGTTCCTCGACAGCCAGCGGCCCGGGGGCAGCGCCTTCGCCATCGGCGAGGCCGGGCTCACCACCGCCCTGCACGAGGTCGACTACGTGCTCACCGAGCGCGACCCCGACTACGTCGTGCTCGGCGAGACCCGGACCTACAGCTTCGAGCTGATCACCAAGGCCATCCGCCTGGTCGAGCGGGGGGCCCGCTTCATCGCCACCAACCCCGACCCGATCGGCCCGTCCCTGGAGGGTTCGCTGCCGGCGACCGGCGCGGTGGCCGCCCTCATCTCCAAGGCCACCGGGGTCCGGCCCTACTACGTGGGCAAGCCGAACCCGCTGATGATGCGGTCGGCCCTGCGGGCCATCGGCGCCCACTCCGAGACCACGGTGATGATCGGCGACCGCATGGACACCGACATCGTGGCCGGCCTGGAGGCGGGCATGGAGACGGTGCTGGTCCTGACGGGCATCTCGACCCGGGCCGACGCCCAGCGGTTCGCCTACTGCCCGTCGCGGGTGGTCGACTCGATCGCCGACCTGGAGGTCGACCTCGGCCTGGGCGGCCTGGCCTGACCGGGCAGATAGCCGTCCCGGGACGCGGACACGGGAAGAGGCGTCCCGGGACGGTATCAGGAGCCTAAGCTACTTGTGGGGCTGGTTCAGGTAGGAATCTGACACTCCGGCCACGAATCCGGCCTGGGCCTCGGGCGAGCTGTCGGCCAGCCAGGCGCACGGGTCGCCGGGGACCGGGGTGGCCAGCCGGTCGAAGTAGACCACCGCCTTGACCTTTGGCAGGGCCGTGCGCAGGACCGCCGGGACGTCGCGCAGCCACTGGGCCTTGCTGCCCAGGGCGGGGTCGTCGTGGGAGCCGTACTCGCCCAGCATCCGCGGCTTGGTGTTGCCGACAGCGTCCAGGTGGTCGTCCATGCCCTGGGCGGCCTGGGCGAGGCCGCGCCAGCTGTCGCGGGTCCGGCCGGCGCAGTTGGCCCAGTTGTAGGGGTCCCAGGCGACCCAGTCGACCACGTCGTCACCCGGGTAGAAGGCCCAGGAGGTGGCCGGGTCGTGGCCCATGACCGAGAAGACCCAGACGACGTTGGGGGCGACCGGCCGGACCCGCTCGACCACGTGGCGGAAGGCGGCCCGGAAGTCCTCGGCCGAGCCCATGCCGGCCTTGGCGTCGTCGACCGCGCCGGGCTGGCAGGGGCCGGCGTTGTCCTCGGGCTCGTGCATGAAGCCGACGAACAGCCGTTCCCCGAAGGCGGCCAGGCGCTGGGCCTGGGCGTCGATGGCGGCGTCGGAGGCGCCGGCGGCGATGTCGGCCCAGCAGGTGGCGGTCCCGCCGAAGACCCGGTTCTCCCAGCCCTCGAACAGGATCCGCCCGCCGGCCGCATACGCCTGCTCCTCGGGGGTCGGCCAGACGTCGTTCCAGTCGTGGTAGCGGTGGAGGATGTCAACCCGGCGGCCGTAGACCGCCTCCCGGGCCTCGACGTCGCCGGGGGCCTGCCCGGGGTAGCTGCCCCACCAGGCGCCCTCGCGGGGCACCAGCCGGTCCGACACCGGCGGGGCCCAGGTCACGGTCAGGGCCGGCCGCCGGGCCGGGTCGGGGTCCTCGCTGGAGGCGAACCGCAGCTGCGCCCCCTGCCCGGTCGGGGCGGTGAGGGCGTAGTGGCGGACCCCGGGCCCGGTGACCGGGCCCGCGTCCACGGTCACGGTGGCGCCGCGGGTGACCGCCGCCGATCCCCGCACGGCCGAGGTCGCCGGCCGGCTCGCCCAGGTGACGGTGCGCTCGCTGAAGGCGCCGCTGGTGCGGACCTCGACCCGCCCCGACTGCGACGACGGGCTGGCCGACAGCCGCAGGGTCGCCCGCAGCCTGGTCGCCCCGGCCGGGACGGCGCGCAGGTCGAAGGTCAGGTAGGCCTGCAGCTTCTGGCCCGCGGTGCTGCGGACCCGCAGCTCGCCGGTGTCATAGGTGGTCCGGACGGCGGTCGAGATCACATAGGCGTCCTGGCCGGCCGGCACCGGTCCGGTCTGCTCGGCCCCCGCCCCCGCGGGCCCGGCGACCAGGGCGGTCCCGGCGACCAGGGCGGTCCCGGCCAGGGCGGCCGCGACGAGCAGCCTGAGGGAGCGCATCCCTCACCCTAGCCCGCCGGTCCCTCCCTCGCCCTCACCCAGATGCGGTAGGGGAGGCTACCGCTAGCCGCTCGGGGTCTTGTCGCGCCAGGCGGCGGCGCCGGCCGAGGCGCCGGCCGAGGCGGCGGCCTTGGTCTGCTGCCACTTGCGCCGGGCGAGGTCGCTGGGCGGCTGCTCCATGCGGTCGACGTACCGGCGGGTCGCCGAGACCAGGGCGGAGACGAGCAGGGTCATACCGGTGAAGCCGAGCAGCCCGCCGAGGGCGACCAGTACCCCTCCGCCGACGATCATGCTCCGGTTGAGCTGGACGCTGTCATCAGCGTCGTGATGCGTCATGGACGTCACCCCTTGTCGCCGACATGGCGGACGGTTGGCCGGCCGCAACCAAGGATGCCCGGCCCCGAAGGGCCGGGCATCACACTTCCTGGGTGATTCTCAGATGTCGTAGAAGTGTACGGCCCGCCGGGCTGACCTGCGTCCGGTTCTCGGCACCCTTGCTGACCTGGAAGAACGCTACTCAACTTTGGCCATCTTTGGTCAGGTTCGTTAGCTGTCACGTGCGCCCGATGTGCGCCCAGGCGGCATCGGAGCGATAGCCCGAGGGCTGTCTCAAGCGCACTAGTCGACCAACGTAGCCCGCACCGCCTCCATGAGGCCGACCTCTAGCGCTGGCGTGACTGCGATCGTGGAGCGGGACTGCTCCGAGTGCTCGGAGCCATCGTGGTCCAGGACCCGGGCTCCAGCTTCGCGGGCGATGAGCACGCCGGCGCTGGTGTCCCAGGGCTTGTTACCAAGCTGGATGCAGGCGTCGAGCCGGCCTTCGGCGGTCCAGGCAAGGTCGATCGCTGACGACCCGAGCATTCGCACCCGTTGCGCGTCGTGAGCAAGCCGCTCGGTCAGGCGAAGTCGCCAGCGGTTCTTGCGCTCGGCATCTTCACCAAAGGCGTACTGGTCGATGGAGATTAGAGCATCTGCGAGCGTCGAGGTTCGGCTTACGCGGAGCTGCTTGTCATTAGCGAATGCGCCTTGGCCCAAGAGGGCCGTGTACTGCGTGCCGATAAACGGAAGGTGAATGACCGCCGCAACAACGGCGTTGCCAGCAAAGAGGCTCAACGATACGGCACAGAGCGGGAAACCGTGCAAGAAGTTGACGGTGCCGTCAATGGGGTCGAGCATCCAAAGCAGCCCGTGGCCGGTCGGCTGGCCGCCCTCCTCTTCTCCCAGGAACTCAACTTCTGGCGTCTTGTTGTGGAGGAAGTCACGAACGTTGCGCTCCACGGCGAGGTCGACTTCTGACGCGGGGTCTCGATCACCTTTTTCCACCAGCTTGCCCGGAGAATGATTCCGGATAAGCTCCGCGGCATCGGCGACCGCGCGGCGGGCGATGGCCAGGTAGTGTCGTTGGTCCTGGTGGCTAATCATCGGGCGCTGACCCTACGTGATCGCAAGATCGCGTTCCACTTGAGAAAGGTCGCTGGCCTTGAGCGCTCGCACCGCGAGTCCCTTGCTGGTCCATGGCTCCCTCGGAGCATCCGCTAGACGCTGCATCCACTCCAGCTGGCTTGCGAAGTAGTCCCAGTACGGAGTGCCTTCATCGAAGACGAGGATGGGGCCTTCGGTGCCTCGCTTGCCATGCCCATATAGGATGACCCGGCATGTGCGGTCGACCTTCTCGATCGCAAAGGAGCAAGGGAAGTTGTACGTGTAGACACGCATACCCGCAGAGCGGACCGCCGCGGGCGCCACACGCTCAGCAGCGGCATACAGCGGTCGCAGGACCTCCCGCATATACCGAATCGGGTCCTCCATCGCTGCCTCGACGGGCTCGAGCCGGTAGCGTTCACGTCGGGAGTCACAATAGGGGTCCATGACGAAAAACGTCACGGGGATAGCCACAGCCTTGGACTCAAACAGGGGCAGGATCTCGTCCTTCGCGTAGAAGTTCCGGGCGAGGCCAAAGACGGTAATTTCCTCACGAGCGTTCCGAACACGCTCGACAAGATCAGCGTAGGTTTCCGGGCTCGACCGAGGCCAGATATCCGCTATGCCGGCCCTGGCTAGATGCCCTACCTGGATATTGCTGTAGTCGGCTCCGAAGCCCAGCCGATCAGGTCGTGTCGAATAGAGCCGACACAGGTATTCAATCCGTTCTTCACTCGGCCGGCGCTGCCCATGCTCCCAACGGCACAGCTCGGCGCTTGAGATGCGGGGTGCGGCCAGCCCGTCGGCGTCGTAGAGCGCATCCAGCCGAGCCGAGGCCTCGGTACGGCTCCAACCGTGCGCAAGTCGCCATGCCTCCAGCCTGAACATCTGCGGTAGCTCTTGGCAGATGTCCTCAACGATCGCCTCGGGAGCCAAGCCGTCTCGGAGGCCTCGGTGGCGGATCTCGGTCGCCCGCCGCGCTAGGTGGATCCTCTGACTGCGTGTCATCGCGGCCATATTGACACCTTACGGCACTGATCAATGACGAACAACGCCATTAGTTGTGCCGTTGACGTGTATTGCTGGTCAAACCGGATCGCCGGAATCGTGCCCGTAGCACAGCAGTGGTGACGACCGGGCGAGGAAGGCGCCCGAGGCGGCCCCGACGCAGCGCCAACTGCGCCGGGGCCAGACACCCCAGCGGAACCCCTCGAAAGGAACCTCTGAGATGCGCGCCAAGCGTACCTCTTCGGCCTTGCCGCCCACGAGTGCTGAGCAGGGCCTTTCCCTAGCCGAGCGGAGCCTGCGGGCCCGGCTGGCGCCTACATCAGTCGGCGGTGAAAAGCGGCTGTTCTACACGCTCAAGGAAGCCGCCGCTCTGCTTCACATCTCACCCGAGACCTACTACCGCGGCGTCCGTGAAGGGCGGTTCCCAGGCCGGAAGGTCGGCGGGCAGTGGCGCGTCCCCTGCGGTGCCCTCCATCGGTATGCGGAGTGTGAGGCAGAGGCCTCGTGACCCCACTCGCGCCGCGCCGCCCTGCCCCTGGCGGTGGGCTGGCCGTGCTGATCGTGGTCACGGTGCTGGCGGCGCTGGCCGCCCCCCACGCCAAGGCGTTTCGGGGCCTGGTCGCCGACGGGCTGCCCGCCATCGCCGCTCCCAAGCTCCCTGGTGAGCGGCCCACCCCCCGGGCCCCCAAGGGCCTGACCTTCACCAACGCGGCTGGCTGCCGACCAGCCGGCGACTACCGCTCTCCCCGTCTCGACCGCCGGGTGCGTACGGTCCTGGTGGCCGCTGCCGCGCAGTACCGCATCCGGGTGTCGTGCCTGCGCACCGGCCACTCCTGGTACGTCAGGGGCACCCGGCGCGTCTCCAACCACTCGGTGTGGCGCGGCGTCGACGTCGACCAGGTCGACGGCCACCCGGTCAGCCCGGCAAACGCCGCCGCCCGCCGGCTTGCGCTGTGGATCGGCCGCGGCCGCGCTGGGGTGCAGCCCAGCGAGGTCGGCTCCCCGTGGCGCTTCGGCGGCCGGCCCTGGTTCACCGATGCCGGCCACCAGGGGCACTTGCATATCGGCTTTCCTGGTCCGACCCGGGCCGGTGCCCGGTGATCGTTGTGGGCCTGGCCCGGGCGCTCGGGCTGCGCGGCACCGTGATCCTGGCCTGTCTGCTGGTCCTGTTCGTGACCGCCTACGGCGTCGCCCAGGACCTGGGTCTGGTGGAGCCACCCGCCGCGGCCAGCCCGGCCCGCAAGCCCAAGCCGGCCGCCGCCCAGCCCACCCCGAGCCGGGCCGCCGTCGCTGACATTCCAGCCGACTACCTGCGGTGCTACCGCCAGGCCGGGGCCCGCTACCGGGTGCCCTGGCCGGTGCTGGCGGCCATCGGCAAGGTCGAGTCCGACCACGGCCGCTCCCGGCTGCCCGGCGTGCGCTCGGGGAGCAACTGGGCCGGCGCCTGTGGGCCCATGCAGATCGGCTGTGTCCCGGGGAGCAAGGCCGGCAACGCCTGGGCCCGCTACGGCCGCGGCCGCCCCCACGACCCGGCCAACGCCATCCCGGCGGCGGCCCGCTACCTGGTCGACCACGGCGCCCGCCGCAACCTCGACCGCGCCATCTACGCCTACAACCACTCCCGGTCCTACGTGGCCAAGGTCAAGCAGCTCGCCCGTCGCTACGCCATCCGAGGCGGTGGCCGCCGATGACCCTTGCCACCGCCCGCTGTGTCCCCCGCCGGTGCCGGCCCCGGCCGGCCCGGGCCGCCGACCCCTTCACCGCTGACGCCGCCGTCCGCCTGGCCAGCCCGCGGCCCGGCGGGTTCGTCCAGGCCACCGTGGACACCTACGCCCGCAGCGGGTATCGGCCGCCATGGTTGTCGGATGCGCTGCTGGAGGTCCTGGAGGCGCAGGGGCGGCTGGTCGGGATCTGCTACCTGCTGCACTTCGACCGTCCCATCGGCGACCTGTCGAACCCGCGGGGGTTCGCGTCTCACTACACCGGCTGGACTCTTGACCTGGCGGCCCGGCTGCAACAGCACGCCGCCGGCCGCGGCGCCCGGCTCATGGAGGTCGTCGCCGACGCCGGGATCGGCTGGCAGCTGGCCCGCATCTGGCCCGGCACCCGCACCCGCGAACGCTCCCTCAAGCGCTCCGGTGGGGCGGCCCGGCGCTGCCCGGTCTGCCAGCTCGCCGCCCTCGGCCTCCAACCACCCCGGCCGATCGACCCCCTCGTCCTGGAGCTGGGCGCCCGCGCCGCCGCCTTCACCACCGCCGCCTCGCCGTCCGAGCTCCCGCCGGCGGTGGCCGCATGACCCCGACCCGCCTGGAAGGAGGTGAACCCATGTCCGCATCCCGTACCTGGCTGCGAGCCAGCGAGGCCGCGGCCCGCCTGCACGTGTCGCCCAAGACCATCGCCCGCTGGGCCAGCGAGGGCCGCCTGGAGCACCGGCGCACCCTCGGCGGCCATCGCCGCTACGACCCAGCGCTGATCGACGCCCTGGTCGACGCCCTCACCTACCGGCCCTAGCGATCCCGCCCTCCGTTCGCCTGAAGGAAGGAGCCCATCGTGGCCCGACGCACGACCTGGCTGATCGACATGGGTGACGGCACCTGGTCGGTCTGCTGCATGGCCTGCCGGATCGCCCTGTTCCGCGGCCCCAGGGCCGGCGCCGACCGTGCCGCCCGCACCCACTACTGCGAACCCGTCGTCCCCCTCGGCCGGCGCCGCCCGGCCTAGCTCGCGGCCCCTCCCGGGCCCCGGTGTGGCGGCGCGATCCCGGACCCGTCTTGGACGGACGCGCCGCCCACCGCCAACCCGACCCTCGTGAAGGAGCAGCTCGTGAACACCCGTACCCGCTGGGGCCAGCCGCCCACCGGCTGGGACGCGCCCGCGTGGGCGCCGCTGGTCGACCCCGGCCCCTACCCCCTCCAGACTGCCCGCTCGGTCGGCCGCTGGCTCTGGCCGACCCTGGCCGTCAGCGCCTTCCTAGCCGTCGTCGGCTTCGTCCTCGGCCACGACGACCCCACGCCCGGGCTGTCGGCCCGCGGCCTGCTGACGATCACCCTGGCCGCCGCCGTGGTGGTCTTGTTGACCGTCCATCGCACCGCCGGCCCCGGCCCCCTGGCCCGCGCCGTGGCGGAGTACGCGATGGTGTTCCTGCTCGCGGTGCTGCTCGCCACCACCGGCCTCGAGGCCGACCAGGCGGCCGCAGCCAGCGAGCAAGCAAGCGTGGCCACCGACCACCGCCCCGCCCTGATCAAGACCGTCGCCCGAGCCTGGGATCGGCTGGTTGGAGCGTGGGACTGGCTGGCCGACCTGTGGAGCCGCGCCGACCAGCAGACCGACCGCCCCAACCGGCCGCCCTCTCCACCCGCGCCCAAGGGCGAGGCCATGGGCCCCGCCCCTGCTTCCCTTCCGTCGCCCTCGACCTGGAGGCCGCTGTGACCCTGCGCTTCGCCGACCTCAACCCGCTCGGGCGGGCCATCATCGTGATCGTCGCCGCCCTGACCCTGGCCGTGGCCGCGATCGCCTTCGCCACCAGCTACGGCGCCCTGTACGCCTGGGCGCGCGACACCGGCCTCTACAGCGACCGCCTCACCCGCATCTGGCCGCTGCTGCTGGACGGCGCCTTCATCGTCGCCCAGCTCGCCGCCATCCTGGCCGGCATCCTGCGCGGCAACCGCGCCTTCCCGATCCTGACCATGCTCATCACCGGCGCCCTCACCGTCTGGTTCAACCTCCAGCACGCCGGCGCCGACCCGGGCCGCCGCCTGACCGCCGCCCTGCCGCCGGTGCTGATGATGCTGGCCTTCGAGATCGACGTGCAGATCGTCCGCTGGGTCATGCGCGCCCTCGGCAAGCCCGTCGGCCCCATCGCCACCCCACCGCCGGGCATGCTCGCCGGGCCGGTCCCCGGCGCCATCTGGCGTCCCGACGGGCTGGACTGGAACGTTCTGCACCCGGGGCCCCCCGGGGGCTGGCCGCCGGGCGCCTACGGGCCCAACTGGGCAGGCCACCACCTTCCGGAAAACCGGCAGAACGGACAAGCGGGCGTGGCGGCTGGGAACGGTGGCGACCCGGCCGGGGTGACCAAGCGCCAGCGCATCGAGGCCTATCTGGACCGGCTCGGTTCCGAACAGCGCCGGAACCTGACCGTGCGCGAGATCACCAGCGACCTCAACCACGAGGGCCTGGAGGTCACTGAGCGCTACGTCAAGCAGGTCCTCGACCAGCAACAGCCCACCCCCCAGCCGCGGCGGCGGGGGAGTGGAGCCCGCCGGCCGCGCCGCTGACCGTCACGACCGGATGAAGGAGGACCTGGTGAAGCTGCGCCTTCACGGCACCCCAGCCGAGTGCGCAACCGCCGCCGCGCTGCTGCGCCGCACCCCCGGCCTGGACATCACCGACGAGAGCCGCCCGTACCCGGACCGCACCGGCGAGCTGGTCCGCGTCTACCTCACCGCCCGCATTGACCCCGGCCGCGACGGGCGGATCGGCGCATGTGCCGGAGGCGGGGGAGCGAGGGGGAGGACCTGATGACCACCGAGCTTCTGGTGTGCTGGATCGATCCCGACTATGACCGGGCCAACGCCTCGGACGGACACAGCCGCTACGGCGCCTACGTGCGCGACTACGCCCGCATGTTCGACCCCTGGCAGGACGCCCCTGACGGCGTGACCACCGACCGGGTCGAGTTCGCCATGGCCGCCTTCCGGGTGGCCACAGGCCCGATCATGGGCCCCGGCTATGTCCGCTGGCACCCCCGGGTGTGTGCCTACGGCACCGAGCGCGCCGACGACGGCGACCGCCTGGTGGTGTCGGTCACCCTGGCCACCCCGGCGCCGCTGCGACTGCCCGGCTTCACCTGGCGAGGCTGGGAACGCGACTTCCACGACCGCTTCCTGGAGCCCGAGGACCGTGGCCCGGTCGCCCTGGCCCGTCTGGAGCTGCGCTGGCCGCTGACCGTCGACCAGCTCCACCGGCCGGCCCGGCCCCGGGTGCATGGGCGCCCGAACCTGGTCGACGCCACCGCCGCGGTCGCGGTGGTGGTCGGGTCGGCCAACCACACCGTCGGGCCGGTCCTGGCTGCGCTGGAGGCCGGTCGGTGATCGGCAAGGGCGCCTGGCCGCCGGCTAGCCTTGGGAGGTCGCGGTGACCCGGGCGGAGCCGCGCAAGCAGGCCGCCAGGAGTTGGCTGCGTCCGGTGCCTGAGCATCAGCCGCCGCACAACCTGGAGGCCGAGGAGGCGGTGCTCGGGGCGGTCCTCGCCAGCGGGCGGCTGCTGCCCGAGGTCACCGCCCTCCTGGAGGAAGCCGACTTCTACCGGCCCGCCCACCGCACCATTTGGCGGGCCATCCTGGGCCTGGCCGACCGAGGGGAGCCCACCGACCCCGTCACCGTGCTCGGGGAGCTGGAGCAGGCCGGTGAGCTGGCCGACGTCGGGGGCGGCCCGTTCCTCCACACCCTGGTTGAGGCTGTCCCGACCGTGGCGAATGCCGGCCACTACGCCCACCTGGTCGCCGACACCGCCCGCCGCCGGCGGGTGATCGACCTCGGCATCCAACTGGCCCATTCCGACGCCGACCCGGCCGTGCTCGCCCATCTCGCCGGCGAGCTGGCCGACACCACCACCGTCAGGATCGGGGAGCGCGGCTGGTCGCCGCCCATCCCGCTCGGGAACACCGGCCAGGTCCCGGCGTTCCCGGTCGAGGTCCTGCCCGGCTGGCTGGGCGAGTACGTGGCCGCGGTCGCCACCGCCACCCAAACCCCACCCGACCTGGCCGGGATGCTCGCCCTGGCCGTCCTCGCCACCGTCGCCGCCGGCGCCGTAGAAGTCGCACCCCGACCGGGCTGGCAAGAGCCGCTGTGCCTGTTCGTGGCTGTGGGCATGGACGCCGGGGCCCGCAAGAGCGCGGTGTTCACGGCTATGACCCGGCCGGTGGCCGACTTCGAACGCGACCAGGCGGCCGCCGCCCTGCCCGGGATCACCGAGACGGCCACCCTGCGCCGCATCGCCGACCAGGCCGCCGCCACGGCCGAGGCCGCCGCCGGCAAGGCCCCGCCCAGCCAGCAGGAAGAGGCCCGGGCCGAGGCCATCGCCCGGGCCGCCGACGCCGCCAACCTGGTCGTGCCGCCGCTGCCCCGGTGGCTGGTCGACGACGCCACCCCCGAGGCCCTGGCTGGTCTGCTGGCCACCTACGGCCGTATCGCCCTGCTCAGCCCCGAGGGGGATGTGTTCGATCAGATGGCCGGCCGCTACAGCCAGGCCGGCCCCAACCTGGGCGTCTACCTCAAGGGCCACGCCGGCGACCTGCTCAAGGTCGACCGCCGCGGCCGCCCACCCGAGTACGTCGAGCGGCCCTGTCTGACCATCGGCCTGGCCGTGCAACCCGAAGTGCTGCGCGGGCTGGCCGCCCGGCCCGGGTTCGGCGGCCGCGGGCTGCTGGCCCGGTTCCTCTACAGCCTCCCCGAGAGCCTGGTCGGCCGCCGACAGGCCGGCGCCCCACCCGTCCCGTCAGCCGTGGCCGACCGTTACAGCCTGGAGCTGCAAGCGCTGGCCGCCACCCTCGACATCCCGGCCGCCGACGACGACGGCCCGGCCGTGCTGACGCTCGACCCGAAGGCCGGTGAGCTGCTGCTCGGCTTCGAGCGCGACTTGGAGCCCCGCCTGGCCGCCAGCACCGGCGACCTGGCGCACCTGGCCGGGTGGGCGGCCAAGCTCGCCGGCGCCACCTGCCGCCTCGCCGCCCTGCTCCACTTGGCCGGCCACCTGCGCGACGGCTGGGCCCGCCCGATCGATGCCGGCACCTTCGTCGGCGCGGCCCGCCTTGCTGGCTACCTGGTCGAGCACGCCCGGGCGGTGTTCGACCTGATGGGCGCCGACCCTCGCACCGACGACGCCTGCTGGCTGTTGGACTGGATCAGCCGCACCGGCCAAGCGCAGTTCAGCCGCCGCGACGCCCACCAGGCCGCCCGTGGCCGCTTCCGCAAGGCCGGCGACCTGGAGCCGGCCCTGGCGCTGCTGGAGGAGCACGGCTGGCTCCGGCGCGTCGATGCCGACCCGGCCGGGCCCAAGGGCGGCCGGCCACCCTCGCCGCGGTTCGTGGTCAACCCCTTGCACCCCACCTCAGAACCCTCACAACCCTCAAAACCTGGCTCGCCGACTGGTTCTGTGGGTTCTGAGGGTTCTGAGGGCGCCACCCGGAGCCCTCAGTGAGTCGCGACGGCGCCCGTGTGAGGCCCGGCCGGGGACAGCGGACTGGACCGCCCTGCCTCGCCCCGACTTGCTGGGAGCCGTTCTGCGGGTCGCACACGCAAGGAGGCAGGGGGAACATGCGTTCGACCGACTACGAGCTTCCTGGGCCCCTTCTCGTGTCTGCAATGGCCGTGCTGGGTCCTGGGTCGCCGGCCAAGGGCAGCCGCATGTACGGGCCGTCGCTCCCCAGGAGGCCCCGACGTGGCTGATATCGATGACCGCTGGTTCCGCAGAGACTCCGGCGGGCCGCATAAGGTTCCTACCGCTCGGCATGGCAAAGGAAAGCGGTGGGACGTTCGATGGCGGGACGACACAGGACGACAACGCCATAAGGCATTCGAGCGTAAACAAGAGGCGGAAACATTCCTCGCGCAGATTCAGGCGGACCTCGTCCGTGGAACCTACACAGATCCGGCCGCCGGAAAAGTGACCGTGCGGGCCTACGCCGAATCGTGGCTTGCAGCACAAACATTCGACCCCTCCACACGCGAGGCGACTGAGCTACGCCTTCGCCTTCACATTCTCCCGGAACTCGGCGGCCGAGAATTGCGGGCGCTGCGTCCGAGTGTGGTGCAAGCATGGACACGTAGCCTTCAGCAGCGGCTCGCGTCCAACTATGTGCGCGTTGTTTTCGCCAATCTGTCGGCGGTGCTGTCAGCGGCGGTTGATGACGGGCTGATTGGCCGCAATCCATGTCGGGCTGGATCGGTCCGTCCGCCAGCTCCGGAACGGCGTCGAATCGTGCCCTGGCGTGTGGAGCAGGTGACCGCGGTCACCACGGCGCTTCCTGAACGCTATCAAATCCTAGTGGTGCTGGCGGCCGGTTGTGGTCTGCGGCAAGGCGAGGCATTTGGGCTTAGTGTGGACGATATTGACTTCCTGCGCGGTGTAATTCATGTGCGGCGCCAAGTGAAGCTAATCCATTCACGACAGGTGTTCGCGCCGCCCAAGGGCGGCAAGGAGCGCGACGTGCCCTTGCCCGAAATGGTTGCGCTGGCGCTGGCGGCGCATCTGCAAGCCTTTCCGGTAGTCAAGGTGACATTGCCGTGGCGGGAACTGCAGGCGCGCACCGAGACGGCCGGTCTGGTCGTCACCACCCGGGAGCGGACGGCGCTCGCTCGGACCTATTTCAACCGGCACGTCTGGAAGCCGGCCCTCGACGCCGCAGGCGTGCCAGCGACTCGGTCCAACGGTATGCACGCGCTGCGCCATACGTACGCGAGCGTGCTCTTGGAGGATGGCGTGTCAATCAAAGCTCTCGCCGAGTATCTCGGCCACGCCGATCCGGGCTTCACCTTGCGGACCTACACTCACCTGATGCCGTCCAGCGAGGACCGCGCCCGAGCGGCCGTCGATAGGGCCTTTGCCATAGCGCGGCCGCTCAAGGGTGATGAGAACGCCAGCCTCCGTGGCCAGTAATCCGGCTCTTCACGAATGAGGGTGTAGTTGTGGCCGGAAGCCGCCGGCCTCGAGCAGGCTTCTGGCGATGTAGTGGGTGAGGTTGCGGAAGCCGAGGGCTGAGCCGCGGAGGTGTTCCAGGCGGCCGTTCATGGCCTCGGTT
>DASZON010000149.1:0-10340 GCA_035550755.1 Actinomycetota bacterium
CCGGCCCTGGAGGCGGCCTGGCACACCCACGGCTACTACGGGTCCGTCTCCCACAACGTGAAAGCCATCTACCAGCGATATCTCGGCTGGTACGACGGCAACCCGGCCCACCTGTGGCCCCACCCACCGGCCGAGGCCGCCCGCCGTTACGTGGCCGCCATGGGCGGTGCCGACGCCGCCGTCCAGCTCGCGCAGCAGGCCTACGACGAGGGGGACTACCGCTGGGTCGTCGAGCTGCTCAACCATGTGCTGTTCACCGACGAGACCCATGCCGGGGCGCAGGCGTTGCAGGCCGACGCGCTGGAGCAGCTCGGGTTCGGGGCCGAGAACGGCACCTGGCGCAGCGCCTTCCTGGCCGGCGCGACCGAGCTGCGCCACGGCCAGTTCGGCACCCCCACCGCCGCGGCGTCCGCCGACCTTCTCGGTGCCCTGACGGTGCCGCAGGTCTTCGACAGCATCGCCGTCCGCGTCGACGGACCCAAGGCCTGGGACCAGCAGCTGCTCATGTCGTGGGTGATCACCGACACCGGGACGACCCACGTGACCGAGCTGCGCAACGGGGCGCTGAACCACCGCATCGTCCAGGCGCCGGTGGCGGGAAGCACGACCTTCACCCTCACCCGGTCCGACCTCATCGGGCTGGTCATCGGCACCCTGGACCTCAGGGCCGGGATCGCCGACGGCACCGTCACCGTCGACGGTGACCCGGCGGACCTGCAGCGTCTGGTCGACCTGCTCGCCCCGGTGGACCCCGACTTCGCGATCGTCACCCCCTGATCGTCCCCGACCGCCCGTGGCGGCAATGAGGGCACGGCGTTCCCACGAGGCTCACCGGACGATCTCGATCAGCAGCACCCAGGCGTTGAGCACCGCGACCACCAGGCAGAAGAGGACCCCGGGGACGAGCCAGTACAGTCCACCGCCGGCGCCGAGCAGCAGCGACACGCCGGCGACGAGCAGCGGGAGCACCGCCGTCTGGGCCAGCACGATCCGGCCGGCGAGGACGCCCGAGGATGGCCCGACCTGGCCGCGCACCGCCCGCACGTGGATGGTGACCACGCCCGTCCAGACGACCAGGCCGGCGACGAGCAGCTCGGCGCCGAGCGCGGTCGCCGACTGGCCGGGAACCAGCGCCAGCGTGGAGACGACCAGCAGCAGCACCATCGCCTCGCCGGCCCGGCCGGACAGTCCGGCGCCCTGGAGGATCTGGGCGAGGTTGATGGAGATGGCGACGAACAGCAGGCCGGTCAGGGCGGCCGAGGCCCCCACCTCGGCCACGAACAGGCTCTGCCATCCGGCGGCGGAGTAGCCGTGCATCAGCGCGTATCCGCCGTGGACCGACATGGCGGGGACTCTACCGTAGCGTGCCTGACGCGGTCGGCGGTGGGGCCGAGCGGATGCGCGGGCCGGAGCCTACGAGAACAGCTCGTCGGCGGCGTAGGGGTCTGCCCAGTACTGCCAGACCTCGGTGGCCTTCCCGTCGCTGATCTGGAACACCAGCACCGTGTTGTCCCGAAGACTGCTGCCCCCACGCTCGGCATGGGCCACGTGGAGGCCGACCGCATGCTCGTCGTTGGCGACGACGTCGTGGACCTCGACCCGGAAGTTGCCGCCGGTCAGCTCCATGGTCCGGCCGAAGTAGCCGAGCACCGCATCCACGCCCCGATGGTCGCCCGCCAGCTGGTGGCGTCCGGGTGCGTGCCAGACGATGTCGGGGTGGAACAGCTCTCGCAGGGTGTCCGTGTCGCCTTGGCTGAAGGCGTCGTAGCCCCGCCGGATGAGGTCCTCGTTGGGATGACCCATGTCGCCCCCCTCGTGCTCGCTGTCGCGACACGTCGCACCATAGCAAGGGTGACTCCGGGCCTCAAGAGCCGGGAGGTCGGGGTGGCCCGGCTCAGGCCAGGGTGCCGCCGGAACGGCGGCGAGCGGCCAGCAGCAGCACCCCGCCCGTCACCAGCAGCGCGGCGGCGGTGCCGGCCAGCAGGCCGGTACGGGAACCGGTGTACGGCAGGGAGGCGTCGCGCCGGCAGTGGGCCGGGGCGCTGGCGTTGGTGTGCGCCGCCAGCACCAGGGTGTCGCCGTTCTGCTCGTACAGGTTGCCCAGCAGTGCCGGGTGCTTGGCCAGGTCCATGTCGAACTCGCGGGAGAACCGGCCCGAGCTGTCGGTGGTGACCTTGGTGTTGGGGAGCACGATCTGGCCGCTCTTCACGTCCGAGATCGTCAGCACCAGGGTGGCGTTGGGCTCGAGGCCGCTGCCGTCCACGTCCACGTGGTCGCAGACCGGGCAGGCCATCCTCAGCTCCTCGGCCCCAGATGCCGGGACCGCCACCAGCACCAGGAACGACGCGGCGAGGACCAGTGACCGGACAATCCGCATGGGAACCTCCAGCCTGCTTGGGACGCAGGACAACTGGGCAAGCACGGCGGACACTAGCCAGAACCCGAGGTTGCAGGCAAATGGGCAACAAGCGCCGTGGGCGTCAGCCGCGGTCAACCGACGGGGAGGTCACGGCCCCGCTGACGTGGGCGGCGATGTGCGCGGCGTCCCGGCCGACCCCGCCGAGGAGCGAGGAGGTGAAGCCGCTCAGGAACCACAGGCCGACGAAGTACAGGCCGGGCTGGGACGCGACCACACCGCGGTCGTGCCGTGGGAGGCCGTCCTGGTCGAGCACCGGCAGGTCGACCCAGCCGAAGTCCGGGCGGCCCCCGGTGCACCAGATCAGGTTGGCCACCTCCAGGACGCGGCCGTCCTCCAGCGCCGGGAGGCCGTCGCGCACCCCGACCGTGCGTGGCAGGCGCTCGACCCCGGCCGCGGCCAGCTCCTTGGGCCGGACCCGTTCCAGGGGCGAGCGGGCGTGCAGGGCCTTGGGACGGACCCGGCGGCCGACGGGGGTATCGACGGTCAGCACGCGCGAGGCGAACCACCAGAACGGCGGGGTGACCAGCCGGTCGAGGCGGCCGCCGGTCCGCACCGGGAGGTGTCCGGTGTCGGGGCCCGACAGCCAGGTGGGGTGGGTGCTCGAGACCTCGTGGGCGATCTCGGCGCCCGAGTTGCCGGCCCCCACGACCAGCACCCCACCTGGGCGCAGCTGGGAGGGGTTCCGGTAGCGGGTGGTGTCCAGCTGGACGATGCCCTGGTCGAGCTCGGAGGCGAAGGCGGGGATCCGGGGGCGCTGATAGGCGCCGCTGGCCACCACCACCTGGTCGGCCTCCCAGCGGCGGCCTCCGGCCGTCACCAGGAACCGGCCGCCGTCCCGGGTGAGCCGGTCCACGCGCACGCCGTGGCGCACGGGGAGGTCGAACCGGGCGGCGTAGGCCTCCAGGTAGTCGGCGACCTCGTCCCTGGTCGGGTAGGAGAAGGGGGGCGCCGGGAAGGGCCAGCCGGGCAGCCCCGAGTAGCGGGCGGGGGTGAACAGGCGCAGCGAGTCCCAGCGCCGCCGCCAGGCGTCCCCGGCCCGCTGGTCGGCGTCGAGGATCACGAACGGCCGGTCCCGCCTGGCCAGGTGGTAGCCGACGGCCAGGCCGGCCTGGCCGCCACCGACGATCACGGTCTCGACCCGCCGCCCGTCCGACGGACCCTGGCGGCGAGCTCCCATGTCCTGCTGGCTGCGCATCGCCGCCTCCATCAGGCGCTCCCGAGGGTGGCGCGCAACGCGCGCAGGAACGCGCCGGGCTGCTCGAAGGCGGGGTCGTCGGCGGCCTGCTCGATGACATGCAGCGGCCAGCCGTAGCGGGCACTGGCGTCCTCGGCCAGCTCGAGCCGTACCTGCCGGTCGTGACGGCCCCAGATCAGGGAGGTGGGAACCGCGATCCGGGCCAGCTCCCCGGGTGGGATCGCCCGCACCCCGAGCTGTGGCATCAGCTGCTTGAGAGCCGCCTTGGTGGCGGGCGTCCGCGCCCGGTCCAGCGCGTACGCCTCCACCAGCCGCCCGCGCTCGCCCAGCTGCTCGCGCAGCCCGTCCAGGTCGAGCACGCACTGGCGGAACAGGCGCTCCTGGGTGCCCTCGGCCGGTCGGGCGGCGAAGGCGAGCATGGCCAGGGCATACCGCGGCGTCGGCCAGAAGCGGCCAAGGCCGTAGCTGTCGACCAGCACCAGCCGGCTGAGCCGGTCCGGGTGCTCGATCGCGAAGCGGGCGGCGACGGCGCCGCCGAGCAGGTGGCCGACCAGCGCCGGCGGTGACGGGCAGGTGCGCTCGATGAGGTCGGCCACCCAGGCGACGACGCCCGCGGCGTCCAGCGGCTCGCCGGCCAGCGCCGAGGCGCCGTGGCCGGGCAGGTCGGGGGCGATCACCCGGTGCGCCGGCACCAGCTCCGGGATCACCCGCATCCAGCAGGCCGCGAACTCGCCGCCGCCGTGCAGCAGCACGACCGGCGGGCCGTCGCCGCCCTCCAGCACCGCGGTCCGGTGGCCGGCCAGAGCCAGCCGCCGCTCGGTGACCGGGATCCCCGCCAGCAGTCGTTCGCGGATGGGCTCCCCGGTGGTGGGGTGGGCGCCGACCTCGGCCCCTGACCTGTCCATGGCGTGCTCCTCGTGGCCGCTCGGTGTCCCGTGGGGGCCACGATGGGGCCGGCCCGGCCGGCCGCGCATCGGCCGAACCCGCCAGCTCGCCGGACGGCGGCATGGGTGATCGGCGCCAGGTTGGTCAGATGAGCCCGTGCTGGTAGGCGTGGGCGGTGGCCGCGGCCCGCGAGGAGACCCCGAGCTTGGCGTAGATGTTGCTCATGTGCCGGTCCACGGTCCGCTCGCTGATGAACAGGTCGGCGGCGATGGCCTTGTTGGTCGCGCCCGCCGCCACCAGCCGCAGCACCTGCAGCTCGCGAGCGGTGAGCCCGCCGCTCCGGGCGTCCGCCCGCTGGGACAGGGTCTCCACCCGGGCCAGGTCGGGTGCCGCGCCGAGCTGGCGGAACACCCAGCGGGCGGCGTCCAGCTCCATCTCGGCGCCGTCCTGGTCGCCCAGCTCCCGGCAGGCCAGCCCGATCAGGACCCGGACCCGGGCCGCCTGGTACGGCACCTCGAGGTCCTGCCAGGCCAGCCAGGCGCCGCGCAGCACGGCCAGGGCGCCCCGAGGGTCGCCCTCGGCGAGCAGGACCGCTCCCTGGGCGTGGGCGGCCACCGCGGCCAGGAACGGCGCGCCGAGGCCGTCGGCGAGCCGGGTCAGCTCGGCGGCGGCGGCGCCGGCGGCCGGGACGTCGCCGGCGGCCAGCAGGATCTCGACCTGGCCCGGGAGCAGCCGCGAGCGGGACACGACGTCGGACGCCTCCTCCACCACCCGGCGGATCGCGGCCGCGGCGGTGTCGGCCTGTCCCTGGGCGAGCCGCAGCAGGGCCAGGCCCGGCTGGGGGTCCCGGCCCCACTGGCTGGCCTGGCGGTAGGCCTCCTCGGCCCTGGTGAGGTCGCCGCGCAGCCGGTGCAGCTCGCCCTGCTGGTAGAAGGCGAGCCCGGCCGCCGGGTGGCCGGGTGGGGCCGAGAGCCGGTCGGCCGCCCGCCGCGCCTCGTCCATGGCGTCGGGCCATGCGCCCTGCAGGGCCATGATCTCGGAGCGGTGGACCAGGCACTGTCCGTGGTAGGGGACCAGGTCGGGCTGGGCGGCGCACCAGCGGGTCAGCGAGGCCGTCCACTGCCGGGCCCGGCGCAGGTCGTAGATCTCCTGGCAGGACTCGATCACGGCGCAGTACACGATCCCGGCCACGACCGGCGACACCTCGCCGGCCTCGACGGCGACCATGGCCTCGTCCAGCAGGGCCACGCCCACGGTCGTCGCCCCCTCGGCCAGCCGCGTCGCGCCGAGGCCGAGCCGGCTCAGCGCCACCAGGTCCGGGTCGCCGAAGCGGTCGCCGATCCGGGCCACCTCGTCGAAGCCGGCGCCGGCGGTGGCGGCGTCCCCCCCGAGCAGGGCCTGGAGTGCCCCCGGGTACAGCAGGTAGCCCTGCTCGACGCAGTCGAGCTGGTGGTCGTCGAGCAGCCGGCGGGCCCGGGCCAGCCAGCCGCCACCCCGGGCGTGCTCGCCCCGTTCGAGGAGGCTGTAGCCGACCCAGAACGCGCACCGCACGGCGCGCTCCACCTCCCCACGGCGCAGGAACTCGTGATGGGCTCGCGTCCCGATGTCGGCGCTGTCGTCGTTCCTGCCGGTCAGGTAGGCAGCGGTGGCCAGCCGCTCCAGGTCCTCCGGCTCCAGGGGGTGGTGGCGGTCGGCGGCCGACAGCTGGGCGTAGGCATCCGCCCACGCCTGCCCCGCGAAGGACCGTCGACCCAGGTCGAGGGGATCGGCGCCAGCCATGCCCGCACCTTACCGCCCCGTCACCAGCTTCCAGTAGGAGTCCTTGCGGGCGATCCTGCCGCCCCGGAACTCGAACAGGTCGCAGCCGCGGACCGCGATCGGCGCTCCCTCGGTGGTCGTCCCGGTGAGCAGCCACTCCGAGCAGCCCCGGTCGCCGCTGACCCAGTGGCGGTCGTTGCCGTAGTGGACGTCAGGGATGCCGGCGAAGCGGCTCGCCAGTCCCGAGCGCACCTGCTCCCGCCCTTCGAACCTCCGTCCCCACGGATGCGGCCCGCGGGGCAGCTCGAGGACGCAGTCGTCGGTGAAGAAGCGCATCACCGCGTCGAGATCGTGGGCGTTGAAGGCGTCAAGCAGGCGTTGCAGCGTCTCCACGGTCACCTCGCCGGTGTGTGCCACGGGAACGACCTCCTTCCCGCCGGTCCAGGCGGTACGCGAGCTGCCGCGGTCAGGGGACGAGGACGAGCTTCCCGCGGACGTGGCCGCTCTGGCTGATGCGGACGGCCTCGGCGGCGCGGTCGAACGGGAACGTCTGGATCTTGATCACCACCTGGTTCCGCGCCAGCAGGTCGGCGACCAGAGCCAGGGCCTCCATCGGGTGGCTGTCGCCGCCGCCACCGCTGACGCGGGCGCCGGCCTGGCCGGCGGCGAAGTTGGCCACGGTCAGCACCTGGGACGGCTCGGGCACCAGGCTGAGCAGGTCCTCGACCGGGGTCCTGCCGGCGACGTCGAAGACCGCGTCGACCGGCCCGCCGGCGGCGGCCCGGACCCGCTCGGCCACGCCATCGCCGTAGAGGACCGGGGTGGAACCGATCTCCCGCAGGTAGTCGTGGTTGGCCTCGCTGGCGGAGGCGATCACCTTCGCGCCGCGGGCGATGGCCATCTGCACGGCCACCGAGCCCACCCCGCCCGCTCCGCCGTCGACGAACAGGGTGTCGCCGGCCTTGACGTCGAGCAGCCGGAGACCGCGTTCCGAGGTCTCACCGGCGACACCCGCACCGGCGGCCACCGCCCAGTCGATCGACGGCGGCTTGGCCGCCCAGGAGTCGAGCACCGCGTACTCGGCCTCGGTGTTCCGGCCGCGCCCGAACACCTCGTCACCGACCGCGACCCCCGTGACCCCCTCGCCGACCTCGTCGACCACGCCGGCGGCGTCATAGCCCAGGTACCCGGTGCCCTCCATCGGCCGACCGCCGGCCAGGGCGCCGCTGATCACCTTCCAGTCGATCGGGTTCACGCTGGCCGCCCGCACCACGATCCGGACCTGCCCAGGACCGGCGTGTGGGTCCGGGGCCTCGGCCCACTCCAGGACCTCGGGGTCCCCGTACGCCTTGAACTGCAGCGCTCGCATCCACAATCCTTCCGCTTGGCCGTCGTTCATCAGGACAAGCGCGTTCCGGCGGGCCGTATTCCGGCGGCGCCGGCATCAAGGGCTACACCCGGCGGGCCTCCAGGAGGCGGACCGGGTCGGTGATGCCCTTGAGCCGGACCATGCCGGCCTCGGCGAAGGTGACGTCCTGGAGCGACACCGATTCCGTCACCCGGTCGCTGACCAGGACCTGGCCGGCGCCGGCGTGGGCGGCGATCCGGGCGGCCAGGTTGACGGTGCGGCCGAAGTAGTCGCCGCCCTGGACCACCACCGGCCCGGCGGCGACACCGGCATGGGCCGGGGGCAGCCCGCCCGCCGGGAGCTGGTCGACGAGGTCCAGGGCCGAGCGGACCGCCCCGGCCGGCTCGCGGAAGTGGACCATGACCCCGTCGCC
The DNA here is from genome assembly GCA_035550755.1 of Actinomycetota bacterium. Classification (GTDB taxonomy): domain Bacteria; phylum Actinomycetota; class CALGFH01; order CALGFH01; family CALGFH01; genus CALGFH01. The sequence continues at coordinate 8,039 of DASZON010000149.1, forward strand.
CAGCCATTTCACGGGGACGCCGCCATGCCCGCCGGCGCACCGGGAGACGAGCACGGCCAGGGTCTCGGCCAGCGCGGCGGCGGCGGCGTCGCCCTGCTCCTCGGTCAGCCGGGTGTAGCCGACCAGGTCGAGGAACACCATCGCCGGGACCCGTCCGGCCCGCCCCAGCATGCCGGCCGCCTCGAGCTCGTGCTCGATGCGCTCGACCAGGCCCTCGGTCCAGAGCAGCTCCTCCTGCCGGTGGTACATGGCCAGCAGCGCCGGGTCCCCCAGGGGCAGGAAGTCGACGCTGAGCTGGGCGGCCCGCTCCATCGCCTCGCGCTGGTCGCCGCCGGAGGCCAGCACCGGGCCCTCGAACCTCGCCTGGTAGGCGTCGCCCCAGGCGGTGGTGATCAGGCGCAGGCCCTCGACGTGGGCCCGGCCGAGCCGGGCCAGCCAGGCGGGATCGAGGATGCCGCTGGAAAGGCCGTGCCGGAGCAGGGGCACGACCCGCAGCTCGTCCTCCCGCATCGGCTCGTCGGGGCCCACCCGGGCGAACCCCATCGACTCAAGCACCGTGCCGAGCGTCTCCAGGGGGATCCCGGTGTCCTGGCTCACCTCCCGGTAGGTCCGCCCCGACCGCACCGCCCAGCGCCGGAACGGCGTGTGCTCCAGGAACGTGAACGACAGCCGGCCCGCCTGGATCGCCGACACGATGCCCTCCATCGGCAGCCCGGCCCGCTCGCAGGCCACGGCCAGCCGGACCTTGGGCACGTCGTTCTCCAGGAACCTGCCCGAGCCGTCCCGGGCGACCAGGATCCCCAGCTCGACCAGCCGGGCGACCTCGGCCTCGGTCACCCCGGCGAGCTCGGCAAGCCCCGCCGCCGACAGCCCGTCCATCGGCGGCGGCCTACAGGGGACGGGGCTCGGCCAGCGGCTCGGCCGCCCGGCGGCGGGTGGGGCGGCCCATCAGCAGCAGGGCGCCGAGGCCCACGAGGACCAGGATCGCTTGGATCCAGCCGCCGGCGAACGGGATGGCCGCGACCAGGACCACCACCAGCAGGCCGAGGGCGAGGGCGCCGACGGCGCTCCCGAACGAGTGGCGCTCGCCGCGGACGACGAGGCGGCCGAGGGCCAGGCCCACCACGGCCTGGGCGGCGAAGGCGATCGCCAGGATGAACAGGAAGACCGCGATCGCCGCGACCAGCAGGCCGGCGTACAGCGTGATCCCGGTCAGGGAGCCGAGGCTCAGCAGGCCGAGGACGACCGCGACCAGGATGGTGACCAGGAGCAGCAGGAACAGGCCGACGACGACGCCGATGCAGCCCAGGACCCCGATCCCGAGGCTGGGCAGGGGACGGCGCCGGGCCGAGTCGGCGGCGCCGCGGACCAGCCGGGGCACCAGCCACAGCAGGAGCAGCCCGACGACGAGGAGGCTCACGTAGCGCCGCAGGGCGTCGAGGGCGCGGTCGGCCAGGGTGGGCTCCCGCTGCTCACCGGCGGGCTCGGCGACGTTGACCTGTTCGCTGTCGCCGACCGACCCGGCTCGGGCGTAGTTGCCGGCCGTGCCGAGGATGCTGCCGGCGACCGCGCCGTCCATCTGCATGCGGCCGGTGGCGAAGATGAGGTCGCCGCCGATCTGGGAGCCGGAGGTCACCACGGCCTGGCCGGCGCCGAGGAGGACGTCCTCGTTGACGCGGCCCTCGATGCGGGCCTGGCCGGCGCCGATCCGGAGGTCACCGTCGACCTCCCCGGAGACAAGGGTGCTGCCGGCGCCGACCAGGGCGTCGCCGGTGACCGTGCCGGCCACGGTGACCTGGCCGCCGCTGGCGACCAGGTCGCCGTCGACCCGGCCGTCGACCCGGACGGTGCCGGCGGAGGCGATCAGGTCGCCCTGGACGGTCTCGCCGGCGGGGATCACGACCTCGCGGCCGGACCGGCGGACCTTGCCGCCGAGCTCGGTCTGCTGGGTCGCGGCCGCGGCCGACAGCGGTGTCATGGCGATGGCGAGGATGACGAGTGCCTTCATGGGTAGGCTCCTTCCCGTTCCGGTCAGGTTAGGGAGCGGCCACGTCGGCTGGAGTCTACCCATCCCGGGTAGATACCCTCCAGGGGTATTCAGCCGGTGAGGGGGACGGGGAGGAGGGACCTCGCTGGTCAGCCGGTGCTGGCGCTGGCCGACACGGTGTGGACGCCGCCGGTGAGCTGGTTGACGACCTGCTCGACCTGGTTGCCGGGGATGGCGAAGCCGACGCCGATGCTGCCCGAGGACTGCCCGTCGACGCTGGCGTTGGCGGTGGTGATGCCGACGACCCGTCCGGCC
>DASZON010000150.1:0-9840 GCA_035550755.1 Actinomycetota bacterium
TGGGTCGCCAGCACCATCCAGCCATCTTCCTTTCCGCCGGGCATAGGTAATCTTGCTCCATTGCCCCCACAGAAACGAAAGCGGCCGGTACCGGCCTCAGAGGCCGCCGGCGTGGGGCACCGGCCACACCGTCAGCACGGCTCGGCCGACCAGCACCGAGCGGTCGATCTGGCCGAACACCCGGGAGTCGGCCGAGTCCTCGCGGTTGTCCCCCATCACCCAGTAGTGGTCCGGCTTGACCCGGACCTTCCGGAAGTCCGAGGTGAACGTCCCCGGCCGCAGGTACGGCTCGTCGACCCGCTGGTTGTTGCGGTACAGATAGCCGCCGCGGCCCTCGACGACGTCGCCGGGCAGTCCGACCACCCGCTTGATGAGGTCCTCGCTGCCCGGCGGGGTGCCGCCGAGGCCCTGGGCGACCGCCCGGCGGACCCAGGAGAGGGGGCCGCTCGAGGGGGTGTCGTCGTTGCTGGTGGGGCGCAGGAACACCACCACCTGGCCGTGGGCCGGGTCGCCGAGGCGGTAGGCGAGCCGGTTCACCACCACCCGGTCGCCGACGTCGAGGGTCGGCTCCATGGACCGCGACGGGATGTAGAACGCCTGGATCAGGAACCCCTTGACCAGGACGGTCAGGATCAGGGCGGCGACCAGCAGGAACGGCAGCTCGGCGAAGAACCGGCGCCGGGTCCGCCGAGCCGCCGCCCGCCGGCCGTGGATCCGCTGGACCCGGCTGGGCTGGACTCGCGGGAGGGTCTGGCTCAGCGCCCGACCTCCGGGGACCGGAGCATTGACATGCCGCCTCCATCGGCCGGACAGGCCGCGTGCTTGATGCGGTCCATCAGGCTAACCCTCTTGACCGTAGGGATACCACCACGGCTTGGCTTCAGCGCGGGCGTCGAGGTGGACGTGCTTGGTCTCGCGGAACGACTCCAGACCCTCGGGGCCCAGCTCGCGCGCGTTGCCGGACATCTTCATGCCGCCGAACGGCCCGGCGTCGTTGTCCGTGAGCGGGTCGTTGAACCAGACCGTGCCCGCCTCCAGCTCCTCCATGCAGCGCAGGATGTAGTCCATCCGCCGGGTGTAGACGTTGGCCCCCAGCCCGTAGGGGAGGGCGTTGGCCCTGGCGATGGCCTCGTCAAGGGAGCCGACCCGCTGCACCGGGGCGACCGGGCCAAAGGTCTCGGTGGTGAGCAGGTCCATGCTGTCGTCGACGTCCACGACCACGGTCGGGGCCAGGAACCAGCCACGCCCGCGGCCGCCGTGGTCGCCGCCGGCCAGCACCCTGGCCCCGCCCCGGACCGCGCCGGCGAGCTGGTCCTCGACCTTGGCCCGCTGGACCTCGGCCACCATCGGCCCGACGTCGGTGACCGGGTCGAGCGGGTCGCCCAGACGCAGCCCCTTGGTCACCTCGACGAGCCGGTCCACGAACTCGTCGAACACCGGCTCGAGCACGTAGAAGCGCTCGGCCGAAGTGCAGACCTGGCCGGCGTTGAGGTAGGCCGCCCAGGCCGCGCCGGGGGCGGCGACCTCCAGGTCGACGTCGTCGCAGACGATGAAGGCGTCCTTGCCCCCCAGCTCCAGGTGGGTGCGCTTCACCTGCTCGGCGCAGAGGGCGCCGATCCGCTGGCCGGTGGCCACCGACCCGGTGAAGGCGACCAGGCTGGTCCCCTTGTGGACGACCAGGGCCTCGCCGACCTCGGCCCCGCCGGTGACCAGGTTGACCACCCCGTCGGGGAACCCGGCGAACGCCTCGGCCAGCCGCAGGGTGGCCAGCGGCGTGTACGGCGACGGCTTGACGACCACGGTGTTGCCGGCGGCCAGGGCCGGGGCGACCTTCCAGGCCAGCAGGAGCAGGGGGTAGTTCCAGGGCACGATCACCGCCACCACCCCGACCGGCTCCTTGAGGACCAGCGACAGCTGGCCATCCTCGACCGAGGGGATGACCCGGCCCCGCTCGTGGCGACCGAGCTCGGCGTAGTAGCTGAAGGCGTTGGCCGTCCAGCCCACCTCGTCGGTGTTCTCGACCAGCGGCTTGCCCCCCTCCAGGGTCATCAGCCGCCCCAGCTCGCCGGTGTGCTCGCGCAGCCAGGCCGCGACCCCGTGCAGCAGCTCGCCCCGCTCGGAGGCCGGGGTCCGGCGCCAGCCCCCGAGGGCGGTCCTGGCCGCGGCCACGGCCTGGCCGACCTGGGCGGTGGAGGCCGAGGGGACCGCGGCCAGCGGCTCCTCGGTGGCCGGGTTGCGGACCACCTCGGGGGCTCCCTCGCCGGGCAGGTCGGCACCGGCGATCCACATGGTGGTCCTCATGTCGCCGAGGATACCCGCCTGGCGGCGGGCTCAGACCTCGGCCGAGGCGGTGGCCAGGGCCCGGTCGAGGATGTCCAGGCCCTCGTGCAGGAGCGGCTCCTCCATGACCAGGGGGGCCAGGATGCGGACCACGTTGTCGTGGATGCCGGCCTTGAGGGTGAGCAGGCCCTGGCGGGCCGACTCGCCCAGCACCTGGCTGGCGGCCGCCTTGGCCGGCTCCTTGGTCTCGCGGTCGGTGACCAGCTCCATGGCCATCATCGCCCCCAGGCCCCTGACCTCGCCGACGATCTTGTGGCGCTCGCCCAGGTCGCGGAGGCGGTCACCGAGGACCTCGCCCATCCGCCGGGCCCTGGCCAGCAGGTCGCCCTGCTCGAACAGCTCGATGGTGGCCAGGGCGGCCACGCAGGCCAGCGGGTTGCCGCCGTAGGTGCCGCCCAGCCCGCCGGGACCGGGGACGTCCATCAGCTCGGCCCGCCCGGTGACCGCGGCCAGGGGCAGGCCGGCCGCGATCGACTTGGCCGAGACGGTGAAGTCCGGGACCACGCCGGGGTGCTGCTCGGTGGCGTAGAGGGTGCCGGTGCGCCCGAAGCCGGACTGGACCTCGTCGGCCACGAAGGGGATGTCCAGGCGCCGGCACATGTCGGCGATCCGCTCCATCCAGCCGGGCGGGGGGGCGATGAAGCCGCCCTCGCCCTGGACCGGCTCCACGATCAGGCAGGCCACGTTCTGGGGCCCGACGTGGACCTTGATCTCCTCCTCGACGTAGTCGGCGCAGGCCAGGCCGCAGGTGGAGGGGCTCAGGTGGAACGGGCAGCGGTAGCAGTAGGGGTAGGGCATGCGGAAGATCTCGCTCGGGAACGGCTGGTAGCCCTGCTTGTAGGGCGCCACCTTGCCGGTCATGGCCAGGGCCAGCAGGGTGCGGCCGTGGAAGGCGTTGTCGAACACCACCACCCCGGGGCGGCCGGTGGCGGCGCGGGCGATCTTGACCACGTTCTCGGTCGCCTCGGCGCCGGAGTTCACCAGCATGGTCCGCTTCTCGTAGTCGCCGGGGGTGAGCCGGTTGAGGGCCTCGGCCACGGCCACGTACGGCTCGTTCATGACCGCGTGCTGGCAGGTGTGGAGGTAGCGCTCGACCTGGTCCTTGACCGCCCGGGTGACCGACGGCGGGGTGTGGCCGGCGTTCAGCACCCCGAGGCCGCCGGTGAAGTCGATCAAGCGGTTGCCGTCGACGTCCTCGATGACGGCGCCGTGGGCGGCGGCCGCGTACACCGGGGTCATCGTGGCGATGCCCCTGGCGACCGCCTTGCGCCGCCGCTCCTCCAGGGCCTGGCTCGCCGGTCCCGGGACCTCTCCCTGCAGCTTGCGTTCCTGGGGCATGGTCACGGCGCGCTCCTGACGTGGGGGGAGGCGGCCAAGGCGGGCTCGCGGGTGACCATGGTGACCTCCATGGACCGCGCGGCCAGCTCGGCCAGGTAGGGCTCGGGGGGGACGGCGTCCTCGGGGGCGAGCACGCCCCGCCGCTCGATCACCTTGGTGGCCAGGAACTGGGCCACGATGCTCGGGGGGACGCCGGTGTCGAGCTGGCCGGCCCCGGCCTGCCAGCCCGGGTGGGGCCGGACGACCAGCTCGGCCAGGCGCTCCACCGGGGCGCCGTCGGGGGCGTCGTCGCGAGGGGCGAGGGCCGGATCCCCCGACGGTCCGGCCCGTCGCCCTCGCACCCGGACCCAGATCGCCTCGGCGTCGTCCGGGGCGGCCTCGGGGCCGGGCGTGGTGGCGGTCCTGGTGATGGCGTGGATCAGCAGCTCGCGGGGGACGACCCGGCCGCCAGGCAGCGCGACCGGGGTGGTATCGGCAAGTCCGAGCGCGGTCAGGAGCGCCAGCTTGTCCATGAAGTCGGCCGGGAAGCCGACCTTGAACGACACCGAGTGGATCCCTCGGTCGGCGAAGTGCAGGGGCAGGGTGGCCAGCTCCGAGTGGAGGGTGTGGCCGACCCGGACCCGCCCCACCGGCGGCGGGAAGTCCAGCTCCTCCTGCTCGCTCATGGCCGGGACCTGGGCCAGGCGGCCGTCGCGGAAGGTCATGGCCGGGACGGCGAACTCGTCGAGGATGGTGGCGATGGCGTAGGGCACCGGGACCGGGGCCGTCGACGGGGCGAAGTCGGCCACGCCCAGGCGGATCTCGACCTCCTCGACCACCTCGAGGCCGCGGGCGGCCAGGGCGGCGAGCACGTTGGTGGTCCCGGGGCTGCCGCCCATGCCGACCACCGCCGTGACCCCGGCGTCCACGAACCGGTCGTGCAGGGCCAGCTGGCGTCGGGTCGTGTGGAACAGGCCCCCGAGGTCCACGTAGTGGGTGCCGGAGTCGGCGCAGGCCTCCATCACCGGCAGGTTGAAGGCGTACACGGCGCAGTTGCAGACCACGTGGGCGGTGTCGAAGGCCCGCCGCATGGCCTCGCCGTCGCTGGCGTCGAGGGCCAGGGCGGTGACCCGGGCGGTGCCGTTGCTGCCCGACCTGGCCGCCGCCCAGCCGGCCGCCTCCCGGGCCCGGGAGCCGTCCAGGTCGGCGACGACGACCTCCTCGACCCCCTCGGACTCGGTCAGGTCCCGTACCGTCCAGCGCCCCATCGCGCCGGCCCCGCCCACCACCACGACCCGCATGCTAACCCCCGTCCGCCAGGACCCGGCCCGAGGCTGTCAGCCGACCAGCGGGCGCGGGTAGTGCCCGGGCGTCCAGTCCGGCGGTACTCTGTTGTACGTTTCGGCGTACAAGGGGAGAGCCGTGGCCACCACCGTTGCCGACCTGCTCGGCATCGACGAGCTCCACCTGGGGCTGGTCGCCGGCAAGCAGGGGCTGGAGCGGCCGATCCGCTGGGCGCACGTGTCCGAGCTCAAGGACCCGACCCGGTTCCTGCGCGGCGGCGAGGTGCTGCTCACCACCGGCCTCGGCCTGCGCGGCGGCCCCCAGAGCCAGGCCGCCTACGTCGAGCAGCTGGCCGCCGCCGAGCTGGCCGCCCTCGGGATCGGCCTCGGGTTCGCGTTCAAGGCGACCCCGCCGGCCGTGCTCGAGGCCGCCGACCGGACCGGCTTCCCGGTGTTCGAGGTCCCCTTCGAGGTGCCGTTCATCGCCATCACCGAGGCGCTGTTCTCCCGCCTGGTCAACGAGCAGTACGTGCTCCTGCAGCGGGCCGGGACGGTCCAGCAGACGCTGTCGCGGCTGCTGGTCGAAGGGGCGGGCCTCGACGCCCTGCTGGAGGCCTACGCCCGCATGACCGGCACCAGGGCCTTGCTCCTGGACGTCCGCGGCGAGGTCATGGCGGCGGCCCGCGGGGCCGCGGCCGTGCTCCCGCCCCGCGACGTCTGGGCCGAGATCCAGGCTCTGCGGCCCGAGGACACCGACTTCTCGCTCAGCCTGTCCGACGAGGGCGGCAACCGGACCCTGCTGCCGGTGCTGGTCGGAGGCGGCCCGGCCGGATTCCTGGTCCTGCACCGCGGCGGTACCCGCCCCGAGCCCTTCCACCAGGTGGTCGTCCACCACCTGGCCACCGCCATCGCCCTCGAGCTCTCCAAGGCCCAGGCGGTGGCCCGGACCGAGCGCCGGCTGGTCGGCGACTTCCTCGACGCCCTGCTCGAGGGGGAGCTGTCGGCCTCCGAGATCCGCCGGCGGCTGCGCTTCCTCGGCCTCGGCGGCTCGCCGGCGATCGCCGTGCTGGTGGCCAGGCGCGAGGGCCCCGACCGCTCCGAGGAGGCGGCCGTCGAGGCCCTGCGGCTGCTGGTCCAGGACCGCCTGTCCCGGCGCCAGGGGCCGTTCGTGTGCAGCGCCCACGACGCGGCCGTGGTCGCCCTGTTCGAGGCGGCCGGTCCCGACGAGGCCCGCGAGGCCGCCGAGGCCGTGGCCGCCGCCGTGAAGGCCAGGGGGCTGGCTGCCCGCATCGGCCTCGGCGCGCCCGAGGCCGACCCCCGTGGCCTGCGCCGCGCCTACCAGGAGGCACGCTTCGCCCTGGAGGCGGCCGGGGCGGCCGGCGGCAAGGCGGCCCCGGTGGCCACCGTGGCCGAGCTGGGCAGCCACCGGCTGCTGCTGGCCCGCCAGGAGGACGTCGCCCTCGAGGCCATCTCCCGGGGCCTGCTCGGCCCCCTGCTCGACTACGACCGCCGCCAGCACGGCGACCTGGTGGCCAGCCTGCGGGCGTTCCTGGAGCACAACGGCAACTGGGAGGCGGCCGCCCGGGCCCTCGGCGTGCACCGGCACACCCTGCGCTACCGGGTCCGCCGGGTCGCCGAGCTGACCGGCCGCGACCTGGACTCGGCCGCCGACCGGGTCGAGTTCTGGCTCGCCCTCCAGGCCGCCGACGTGCTCCGGGGCCGCGGTGCTACCTAAGGTGACGAACTGGCCGGCCAGCGCGGTACGAGGCACCGCTTCGTACATGGACGGGATGGGTGATGATGTTAGCGTCCTCTCGTGCCCGTGTGGTCGAATCGGCGGATCCGCCGTCTGAGGACAGGGGACGAGACGATGGCAGACACCAGGGTCCAGGCGGGCGCCCGCGAGGCTGTTCCCGACGAGGACGGCCTCTCCGCGATCGAGCTGGTCGGGGTCGAGAAGGAGTTCACCGCCGGCGGCCACGACGTCCGGGCGGTCGAGCGCGTCGACCTCCGGATCGCCGAGGGCGAGTTCTTCTCCCTGCTGGGCCCCTCGGGCTGCGGCAAGACGACCACCCTGCGGATGATCGCCGGCTTCGAGGAGCCGTCGGCCGGCCAGATCCTGCTCCACGGCCGCGACATGGTCGGGGTCCCGCCGTTCCGGCGCGACGTCAACATGGTCTTCCAGCAGTACGCGCTCTTCCCCCACATGGACGTCTTCGAGAACGTCGCCTTCGGCCTGCGCCGCAAGAAGGTCGACAAGGACGAGATCAAGCGCCGGGTCGCCGAGGCCCTGTCCCTGGTCGAGCTGGAGGGCCGCGAGAAGCGTAAGCCCCGCCAGCTCTCGGGCGGCCAGCAGCAGCGGGTCGCCCTGGCCCGGGCCCTGGTCAACCGGCCACGGGCCCTGCTCCTGGACGAGCCGCTCGGCGCCCTCGACCTCAAGCTGCGCCAGGCCATGCAGCTGGAGCTGAAGCGCATCCAGCGCGAGGTGGGCATCACCTTCGTGTACGTGACCCACGACCAGGAGGAGGCACTGACCATGTCCGACCGGCTGGTGGTGATGAACGCCGGCCGGATCGAGCAGCTCGGCAGCCCGCGCGAGCTGTACGAGCACCCCGCGACCCGGTTCGTGGCCAACTTCATCGGCACCTCGAACGTCCTCACCGGCCGCCTGGAACGCAAGGGCGACGGCTGGGCCCTGGCCGGGCTGGGCCCCGACCAGCGGGTGCTGGTCGCCGACGCCGGCGGGGCTCGCGACGGCCAGGACGTCGAGCTGGCCATCCGCCCCGAGAAGATCGTGCTCCGGACCGAGCAGGACCCACCCCCGCCGGACCGCAGCGCCCTCCGGGTCAAGGTCGACGAGATCGTCTACCTCGGCACCTCGACCCAGTACCGCACGGTGACCGATGGGGGCGACACCGTCGCCGTGTACCGTCAGAACGCGTCCGCGACCCCCGGAGCGGACGTGCTCGCCGGCCAGGTGGGATGGCTGGAATGGCCGCCGGAGCACTCCTACGTGCTCCGCGGCAGCACCGAGGAGGAAGCTCTGCCGTGACCAGGAACCGACCGCTCGACCCCGCGTGGCTGCGCGGGATGACCATGCCCCGGATCAACCGCCGCGACGCCCTGCGGGGCGCCGGCCTGCTGAGCGCCGCCGCCTTCCTCGCCGCCTGCGGGGTGGAGGGGACCTCGAACGACGAGGCGCCCCAGGAGTCCGGGTTCTGGGCCAGCCAGACCAAGGCCGGGCAGCTCGACTTCGCCAACTGGCCGTACTACATGGACACGGGCAAGGTCAACGGCAAGACCGTCCACCCCTCGCTCGAGGCGTTCACCAAGGAGACGGGGATCAAGGTCAACTACAAGGAGGTCATCGAGGAGAACGACGCCTTCCTTGGCAAGATCAACCCCTCGCTCCAGGCCGGCCAGGACCCCGGGTGGGACCTGATCGTGATCACCGACGGCGGGTCGATCGAGAAGCTGATCCGCCAGAAGTTCCTGACCGAGCTCGACCACTCCAAGCTCCCCAACTTCGCCAAGAACGCCGCCCCCGCGGTCAAGAACCCAGGCTACGACCCGGGCAACAAGTACACCCTGGCCTGGCAGTCGGGCCTGGTCGGGCTGGCCTACAACCCCAAGCTGACCAAGCGGGAGATCACCAGCTACCAGGACCTCTTCGACCCGGCCTTCAAGGGCAAGGTCACCGTCTTCGGCGACGACACCGACTTCCCGACGATGGCCCTGATCGCGCAGGGCATCGACCCGGCCAAGTCGACCGAAGAGGACTGGAACAAGGCCGCCGAGTGGATGAAGAAGCTCAAGCCCCAGCTGCGCGAGTTCGTCGACAACTCGGGGATGGCCGACGTCCTCAGCTCGGGCAACGCCTGGGTCTCCCAGGCCTACTCGGGCGACATCTACCAGCTCAACATCGGGGGCTCGCCCGACATCAAGTTCGTGGTCCCCAAGGAGGGGGCCACCTACTGGACCGACAACATGGCCATCCCCTTGAACGCCAAGCACCCCCTGGACGCCATCACCTACATGGACTACGTGTACCGGCCGGACGTGGCGGCCGACCTGGTCGAGGCCATCGCCTACATCACCCCGGTGCCGGCGGCCAGGGAGCAGCTCCAGGCCAGGGCGGCCAAGGCGTCGGGCAAGGACCGCGAGACGCTCGACTACCTGGAGAAGAGCCCGCTGATCTTCCCCACCGAGCAGGACCTGGCCAACGTCAAGCGCTACCGAGCCCTCACGGTCGAGGAGGAGCAGGTGTGGGACGGCATCTTCCAGCCGCTCGTCCAGTCGTGACGCCGGGACGATGAGCGCCCGCGGCGGCCGCGCCCGGCTCGCCCCCTACCTGATCGGGCTGCCGGGCGGGCTCTGGCTGGCCATCTTCTTCGCGCTGCCGCTGCTGGTGATGTTCTCGCTGTCGCTGCAGAGCGGCAACGTCGAGACCGGCTTCCGGTTCACCTGGGAGTGGTCGAACTACTCGAGGGCCTGGGACCTCTACTCGACCCAGTTCATCCGCTCGGTCGTCTACGCCCTGATCGTGACCGCCCTCTGCCTGGTCCTGGCCTACCCGATGGCCTACTGGATCGCGTTCTACGGCGGCGCCCGCAAGACGACCTACCTGTTCCTGATCCTGCTGCCGTTCTTCGTGTCGTTCGTCATCCGGACCGCCTCCTGGAAGTTCATCCTCAACGACCAGGGGATCGTGCTCGGGCCGCTGAAGGACCTCGGGCTGCTGCCCGAGGACTTCCACATCCTGGCCACCACCACCGCCGTGCTCGGCGGCCTCACCTACAACTACCTGCCGTTCATGGTCCTGCCGCTGTACGTCGCCCTGGAACGGGTCGACCCCAGCCTGGTCGAGGCCGCCCACGACCTGTTCGCCAGCCGGGCCAGC
>DASZON010000151.1:0-16870 GCA_035550755.1 Actinomycetota bacterium
GTGAACAGCAGCTCGCGGTAGGCCCGGCGTTGGTCCTCGGTCGACTCGACCTGGATCGAGTCGAACCGCTTCTTGATGGTGCCGCTGCTCTCGTCGGCGGCCAGGATGCCCTTGCCTGGGGCGACCAGCGCCCTCGCGGTCGCGCGCAGCTCGTCGGTCATGGAGGCGCCTCCTCGGGAGCCGGATGCTGCCCCCGAGTCTAGCGCCCGTGGGCGGCCAGGCCGCTGTAGGCCGGATGGCGCAGCCGGCCCCCCTCCCAGCCGAGGAAGGTGACCTCGACGGCGAGCTCGGGGCGGACGAACACCGGGGCCGGGTCGTCCGGGCCCGGCCGGCTCCAGCGGCCGCCGAGCAGGACCGCGGGGGGCTCGGCGAACTGGCTCTGGCCGGTGACCAGGGGGGCCAGGAGGTCCCCGACCCGCCGCCGGGCCGCCGGCACCAGGCCGTGGTCCACCCGCCCCGCGAACCGCAGCCGGCCCTTGTGCGCCGGGTCGGCCAGGCCGACCAGCAGCGACCGGACCTGGCCCCCCGGGTCGGGCAGGAACCCGCCGACCACGAAGGTCTCGCGCTGGTAGTGCTTGACCTTGAGCCAGTTCCGGGTCCGCCGGCCCGGCTGGTAGGTGCTGGCCAGCCGCTTGGCCACCACCCCCTCGAGGCCCTGCTCGGCGGTGGCGGCCAGGAGCGCGGTGCCGGTCCCGGGGAACGACCCCACCGTCTGCCAGGCATCCCCGGCCACGGCCAGGTCGTCCAGGAGGCGCCGGCGCTCGGTGTAGGGCAGGCCGGTCAACAGCCGCCCGTCCAGCCACAGCAGGTCGAAGACCAGGTAGGTGACGGGCCCGCCCCGGCGCCGGCCGGCCCGGCCGGCCATGCGCTGCTGGAGGGCCTCGAAGCTGGGCCGCCCGCGGTCGTCGAAGGCGACCACCTCGCCGTCGAGCACGGCCGCCGCGCCCCCGAGGGCCCCGGCCAGCCCGCCCAGCTCCGGGAACCATCCGGCCATGTCGACCCCGTTTCGGCTGCGCAGGGCCAGCCCGCCGGCCACGACATGCCCGAGCGCCCGGTAGCCGTCCCACTTCGGCTCGAACGCCCAGCCCGCCTGGTCGGCCGGCAGCTCCCGGGCCGCCGTCGGCTGCATCGGCCGCAGCCCAGCCGGCGGCGGCACCGGCCCCGCCGCGGCCCCCGATCCCCCCCGAACACGCATACCCGGGTGATCGGCGCCCCCGGGTCAGGGTTTGAGCAGCCGGGAGGCGGGCCCCGATACCCACCCGGGGTACCTTGCGATACGCTACCGGGGTATCGGGCGGAGGATGGAGGGAGGCGCCGTGCCCGGCTACACCATGCAGCGACAGCAGCTGCAGACCCGGCTGCGCCGGATCGAGGGCCAGGTCCGCGGCGTGGCCCGCATGATCGACGAGGACAAGTACTGCGTCGACGTCGTCACCCAGGTCGCGGCCATCCAGGCCGCCCTCGACAGGGTCGCCCTCGGCCTGCTCGACGGCCATATCCGCGGCTGCGTCCGCGACGAGATCGCCGCCGGCGGGGGCGAGGAGAAGGTCAACGAGCTGCTCGAGGTGATGGACCGGGTCCTGCGCCGCTGACCCGCGGCTCACGCCCGCGCCGAAGCTGCCGATAGCTCCCTGGACGAGCGGTTGCGCGGCCACGGGAGGAGCTGCGGTGCTGACCTTCATCGCCGTCGCCCTTGCCGTGGGCGCGGTCGCGGTCGGGATGGGCTGGTGGCTGCGCCGGGCCGACGAGCTGGGCCGGCCGCGGCGGTTCCCCTGGGTGAGCGTGGTCGTGCTGTCGGCCCTGGCCGTGGCCGCCGTCGTCCCCGGCGTGGCCCGGGCCTCCCAGGAGCGGCGCCTCGGGGCCGCCGCCTCGGTGCTGGCCGGGGCGCCGGTGGCGGTGCGCTGCCAGAGCCTCGGCCAGGCCGTCCTCGACGGCGGCCCCGAGCTCGGCTACGTGCGCTGGCGGTCGGACGGCACCCCGGAGCCATGGGCCCTCATCAAGCGCGACCAGTGCCGCCACCTGGCCGCGTACGAGCGCTCGGGCAAGCGCCGGCCCACCCGGGACGAGGTCGTGGCCGTGCACGTCCTCACCCACGAGGCCATGCACCTGGCGGGCCGCCTGAGCGAGGCCGGGGCCGAATGCGCGGCCGTCCAGCGCGACGCCCGCACCGCCCGGCTGCTCGGGGCCGAGCCCGCCGACGCGGCCAGGCTGGCCGCCACCTACTGGAGCGAGGTCTATCCGCTGATGCCCGGCGGCTACCGGTCCGAGCAGTGCCAGGCCGGCGGGTCCATGGACGAGGCGCTTCCCGACGCCCCGTGGCTTGCGCCGGGGAGGCCCTAGATGTTCGATACGGGCACGCAGGTACCGACCGCGGGAGGAGCCTCGTCATGCTCGGAGCAGTGCTGCTCGGCCTCGTCGCCGGCGTGATCGCCCGGATGCTCGTTCCGGGTGACGTGTTTCGCAACATGAGCGGGCCAACCTCGTGGCTGGCGTCGATCGCCCTCGGTCTGGCCGGGGCCATCCTCGGCTACCTGATCTTCACCGTCGGCCTCGGCATCGGCGACACCGACGTCTTCGACTGGGGCGGGATCCTCTCGGCCGTCATCGGCACCGTGATCGTGCTGCTGGTGGTGGGGTTCTTCGTCCGCCGCCGGCGTACCCCCGGCGTGTAGAACCGCCGTAGCTGGGGATACGTCAGCGCCGGATTGGCGCGGATCAAACAGGTCGTGGATGCTTGTCCGGCGATCGGTGGTTTGCGAGGATCGCCCGCGAGTAGGGACCGTGCAGCCGTCCGGGGGGGCAGGAGGAAGCCAATGAAGGTTCGAGCCGTGCTGCGTGGGATGGTCGTCCTGACCATCCTGGCCATGCTCGGGGCACTGCTGCCCCAGCTGGCATCGGCTGCCCCCGAGAAGGCCTCCGGCCGCTACCTGGTCAGGGCCAGGTCGTCGGCTGACTACGCCGCCCTGCGGGCCAAGGCGGTCAAGGACGGCGCGCGCGTGCTGCGCGACCTCAAGCAGATCAACACCATGGTGGTGAGCGCCCCGGCGTCGGCCCGCAGCGCCCTGTCCGCCGACCGCCGCACCCTCAGCGTCGCCCGCTCCGGCGTGCGCAAGCTCACCGCCGACGTCGGCAAGCCCAACCTGGACGCCCCCGGCCTCCGCGGCGCCCACCAGCTCAAGGCGAAGGCGCCGGCGGCCACCACCGCCGCCGGGGTCAACCCCGACCCGGCCTTCGACTACAAGGGCCTGCTCTGGGACTACCGCCGCATCGGCCTGCCCCAGGGCTGGAAGACCAGCGCCGGCAGCTCGGCCGTGACCGTGGGCGTGGCCGACACCGGCCTCGACTTCACCCACAGCGAGCTCGCCTCCAAGGTCAAGGCGGTCGTCGACTTCACCGACCTCGAGGAGCCGCCCGGGATCTGCAAGGAGGCCTTCGGCGTCTCCGACGAGGACCTGGCGGCCGAGTTCGGCGGCCCGGTGACCACCGACTGGAACGGGCACGGGTCCTGGATCGGCGGCCGCATCGCCGCCGCCCTCGACGGCAAGGGCATCAACGGGATCGCCCCCAAGGTCAACCTGGTGGCGCTGAAGATCTCCCAGTGGTGCGGCTCGGCCAACGACGACGAGCTGCTGTCGGCGTTCGTGACCGCCGCCGACATGGGGCTGGACGTCGTCAACATCTCCTTCGGCGGCTTCCAGGACACCTCCACCCCCGAGGGCCAGGCCATCTACCAGGCCTACATCGACGTCATCGCCTATGCCCGCAGCAAGGGCACGATCATCGTCGGCTCGGCCGGCAACGAGGCCGCCCGCATCGGCGCCGGCGGCCTGGTCATCCGCCACGGCCAGCTCACCACCCCCGGCTCCACCGCCGAGGACTTCCCCGACCCGTTCGGGACGGTCGAGCTCCCCGCCGGGGCGCCCGGCGCGGTCGACGTGTCCTCGACCGGCCGGCTGGTCGTCCCGTCGTCGGCCAGCTGCCCGCCGGGCACCATCGGCGACCCGGGCGACCCCGACGCCGACCCGCCCGTCCCGCCCGACTTCAACGCCACCTGCAAGCCGACCAGCGACCGCCACCAGGCCGCCGGCCAGAACCGGCAGAACCAGCTGGCCTACTACTCCAACTACGGCCCGCGGATCGACGTCGCCGGCCCCGGCGGGGCGCGCAAGTTCAACCTGCCCAACTACGACCGGGGCGGCACCCCCGGGTTCCCCTACACCCTCGAGGACCTGACCAACGCCTGGCAGGTGTTCAGCACCACCTCCAACTGGGCGGTCGAGATCCCCTGCTTCACCTTCACCAAGGGCTCCGGCTTCCCTCAGGGCGAGTGCTACTCGACCATCCAGGGCACCTCGATGGCCGCGCCGCAGGTGGTCGGGTCGCTGGCCCTGATCGCCAGCGCCCACAAGTCGCTGCGCAAGCACCCGGGGGCGCTGATCGCCCGGCTCAAGAAGCTGGCCAACGACAACCCGACCAACTTCACGCGGGCGATCTCGCGGACCGACACCTCGCCCGGTGACCTGAGCGGGCTGCCCTGCGTCACCGGCTTCTGCCACCTCAGCGGGCCGCGCATCTCCGACTCCGACGCCTACGGGGCGGGGCTGGTCAACGTGGCCACGCCCTAGCCGTACCAGCTGACGAGGGGCCGGCCGTCCTGGCCGGCCCCTCGGCTGTCCGGGCTCAGCGCTCGACGGGCCAGGTGTGGACCGGGTCGCCGGTCGCCTGCAGCTCCAGGTAGCGCTCCAGCAGCTCACCCAGCGCCTCGTCGCGGTCGGCCCTGCCCTCCGGGGGGCTGGGCGTGCGCCCCCCGGACCCCCCGTCCTCGAGGGCGGCCATGGTCCGGCGCTGCCAGACGGCCCCGGTCTGGCCGGCGTCGACCCGGTCGCCGAGCACCCCGAGGAGCCGGTCGGCCTCGCCGGTGTCGACCCCGGCCTCGACCAGCGCCCCGCGGGCGGTGGGGAGCAGGCGCCGCACCAGCTCGGCGGCCCCGACCCGCTCGCTGCCCCCGTCGGCCCGCGGCCACGTCAGCTCGGCCTCCAGGCCGAGGCGGGCGGCGTCGTAGAAGTTGGCGTGGGCCCGGGCGAACAGCAGCCGCCGGGTCCAGGTGGCGGCGTCGGGGGCCAGGGCCAGGGTGAGGCCGAGCAGGAAGGCGGCGTTGGCCAGCATGTCGGTCACGGTCGGCCCGGCCGGCAGGGGCCGCATCTCGATGCGCAGGTGGCCGCCGTAGCCGGAGTCGTAGATGGCCCGGTTCCAGCGCCAGACCGTGCCCTGGTGGAGCCGCAGCTCGTCCAGGCGCGGCACCCCGTCGTCTTCCATGGCCGCCAGCGGGTCCTGGTCGCCGCAGATCGGCAGCAGCGGCTCGTGGTGGCGCACGCTCTCCTCGAACAGGTCGAGGACGCTGGTCCGCAGCCAGTCGGTCCCGAACGCCACCCGCGAGACCAGCCGTTCCCGGCCCGGGGCGTCGCGGTCGTCGGCCGCCTGCTCGAACAGGGCGATGCGGGTCTCCTCCCACAGCACCCGGCCCAGGAACAGCGGCGAGTTGCCGGCCGCGGCCAGGGCCGGGGCGGTGGCCAGCTGAGCGGCGTTGAAGGCGTCGACGTAGTCGCCGGGGTCGACCCGCAGGTGGACCTGGAAGGAGGTGTTGGCTCCCTCCATGACGATGTTGTCGCGCACCACCCGCAGCGGCTCAGGGTCGCGGCCACGGATCTCGATCTCGAACGGCTCGGCCTTCACCCGGCGCAGGCTCCAGTTGAGGGCTCGGTAGCGGGGGACGTCGGTGATGGCCCCGCGCTGCAGGTCCTCGTCCCGCAGGGTGGGCAGGATGCCGACCATGGCCACCCGGCCGTGGTGGGAGGCGGCGGTCGCCCGGACCGACTCCAGCGCCCCCTCGAGCTCCCGGCTGACCCCGGTGAACGGCCGGCCGGCCAGCGACGACGGGGAGGGGTTGACCTCCAGGTTGAACCTGTCCAGCTCCAGGGTGAGGCGGGGGTCGCCGGCGTCCTCCAGGATCGCCTGGTTCCTGGCCAGGGGGCGGCCCTGGTCGTCGATCAGGAACAGCTCGAGCTCGGCCCCGATGCTGCGCGGGCCCTCACCGAACCCGGGCCGCTCGAGCAGCAGCTCCAGGGCGCGCAGGCACTCCTCGAGGCGGCGGGTGAAGCGGGCGTAGTCGGCGTCGTCGAACCGCTCTCGGTCGATCTCTATCCCCATCCAACCTCCTCGGGGCGGTCAGGCGATGGGCTGCAGGGTGCCGGTGGCCGGGATCTCGGGGTGGCTGGTGTTGGAGACGATCTCGAGCTCGAACGGCCACGTCCGGCCGCGGTGCCACTGGCCGCCGACCAGCGGGGTCCTGGCCACGTTGGGGAAGTCGGCCTGGACGTGGGTCCAGTCGACCCGGCCGACGACGGTGTCCAGCCGGGTCGACCCGATGGCGTCGACCAGGGCGGCCTTGTCGGCGATGTCGCCGGTCCGCCGCAGCACCGACGCCGCCACCTCGAACAGGGCGTGGACGAAGCCGATGGGCTGGATCCACTGGCGGCCGGTCTGGCGCTGGAAGTCCTCGGCCAGCTGGGCGGCGCTGGCCCCGGTCAGCGAGGAGGTGAACGGGTGCCACGGGCTCCACGAGACCTCGGTCGAGAGACCGTCGGCGGCCCCCATGGCCTCGACGAAGGCGGGGAAGACGAGGGCCTTGGCGACCGAGGCGATCCGGGGCCGGTACGCGCGCCGCCGGGCCTGCTTCCAGAAGTTGGCGAAGTCGCCCGGCAGCGGCACCCCGGTGACGATCTGGGCTCCGGCGGCCTCGAAGGCGTCGATCTCGGTGGAGAAGCTGTCCTGCTGGCCCCGGTAGCGGCCCGGGTCGACGATCCGGTAGCCCTGGTTGCGGAGCACGTTGGGGAAGCCGAGGCTCCAGGCCCGGCCGTCGCTGTCGTCGGGCCACAGGCCCCCCAGGACCTGGTTGGTCTCGACCTGGCCCCACATGTCGGCGAACACGCCGATGACGTCCTCCAGGCCCCAGAAGAAATGCCAGGTCCAGCGGTAGGGCTTGCGGGCCGCCGGGTCCGGGGCCGGGTGCCGGGCCAGGTACCAGGACTGGTAGGGGGTGAGGGTGGAGATGCAGGGCGTCCCCGCCGCCTCGCAGGCGTCGGCCACCGGGTTGGTGGTCTCCGGGGTCGAGGCGGCGAGCATCATGGTCACCTGGTCGCGGACGATCAGGTCCCTGGCCAGCTCGCCGGCCCGGCTCGGGCTGGACTGGCTGTCGCGGACCAGGATCTCCACCGGGTAGGCGCGCCCGCCGATCTCCAGGCCGTCCTTGAAGGCGGCCCTGGCCCCGTCGATGACGAAGCTGTCGGCCTCGCCGAAGCCGAGCAGGGGCCCGCTCTGGGGGGAGACGTAGCCGAGCTTGATGGGCTGGCGGCTGCCGAGGGCGTCGGAGGTGCGGCAGCCGGCCAGGGTGGCGGCGCCGGAGAGGGCGGCCAGCCGCACGAACTGCCGTCGGTCCAGGGCGGCGGCGGCCATCAGCGAGGCGCCGGCCGCCGGCCGTGCCAGGCTGCACCCATGTACGCGATTGTACTGGTTCAGCCGGCTGGGGCCGCCGGGGTGGTGGTGGCGGCCGGCGCCTGGGCGCCCCCGGCGGTGGCGGTGGGGCGGACGGCGCCGATGAAGTCGCCGCGCAGGAACGGGGTGATGCGCACGTTGGCCCCGGTGTAGGGGGCGTCGATCATGTTGCCGGCGCCGATGTAGATGCCGACGTGGTGGATGGTGGCCGGGTCGGCGGTGTTGAAGGCGTAGAAGAGCAGGTCGCCGGGCTGGAGGTCGGAGACGTTCCAGACCCGGGCGCCATAGCCCCACTGGGCCCGCGAGACCCGCGGGATCTCCAGCCCGCCGTTCTTGTAGGCGGCCTGGGTGAGGCCCGAGCAGTCGTAGAAGCCGTCGCCGGTGGCCCCCCAGCGGTAGGGGGTGCCGAGCTGGTTGTAGGCGAACTGGACGGCCGCCGCCGCCACCTCCTCGGCCGGAGCGCCCGGGGGCAGACCCTCGCTGGCCGCGTAGGTCGAGGCGACGGCCAGGACCTTGGTCACGTACCAGCTGGCGTGGTTGTAGGCGAACACCGCCCCGGCCACGTCCGCGCCCCGGCGGGCGCCGTTCTGGCACAGGTAGTTGGCCGCGGTGTAGATGGCGTCGACCGGGTCGTAGACGTCGGCCCCGCCGCCGTCGACGTCGACCGCGTAGGCGGCCCAGGTGTTGCCGGCCTTGCCGCCGATGCC
The DNA here is from genome assembly GCA_035550755.1 of Actinomycetota bacterium. GTDB lineage: Bacteria > Actinomycetota > CALGFH01 > CALGFH01 > CALGFH01 > CALGFH01. The sequence goes on from DASZON010000151.1 coordinate 8,259, forward strand.
GATCTGCATCGGCCCGGCCGCGCCGGCGAAGTTGGCCCCCGACCGCACCCCGGGCGCGGTCGAGCGGGCGTGGTCGGTCTCGACCTTGCCGATCGCCGCCAGCACCGACCAGGGCAGCCCCGGGCAGGTGTCGGCGGCCGTCTGGTAGACGGGCAGCAGCTGCGGCGGGATGTCCTGCTGGGCGCTGGCGCTGGGCGCCCCGCCCCCGATCAACGAGGTCGAGATGCCGAAGGCCATCAGCCCCAGGACCAGGAAGACCGCGGCGAAGACGCCGAACAGGAGCTTGACCATCACCTGGCCTATCGGTGCTATTTTAGGATAGTCGAGTCGGTTGACAGGATTGCTTCAGCGTAGGGGGTGGAGCGGTCCCGGTCCACCGTTCGGGAAGCGGAGCTCCTACAGGTCCGATTCCCGCTGGTCGATCACCTTGGTGTCATTGCACATCAGTGTAATCTGTTGGTAATCACAGAGGGACAAGTCCTCCCAAATACGCATCCGAACCGCATCCGAACCACGAGATCTGGAGACTGACCGGGGGTCGTTGTGAGCCAGCAGCAGAGGCCCGCCTGGACCGGGGGTTCCGACGAGGCCCTGGTCCCGCTGGGCCGTGGCGACGAACCGGTCCCGGCGACTGATCGCGAGGGTCGCCGACCGGAGCCGCCCCGGCCGGCCGGGCGTCCCGAGCGTCCCGCCACCCCGCCCGCGGCCGCACCCGCGCCCGCCGGCACCCGCGAGTGGCCCGAGGCGCCGCCCCGGCCCGAGCCGCACGCGCCCGACGACGGCCGCACCCCCGGCCAGCCGCCCCCGCCGAGCGCCCGCGATCTGGTCGACGGCCGCTCCGAGCGGTCGGACCGGGCCGGCCGGCTGGCCGGGATGACCAGCCCGGCCACCGGCCGCTCGACCGCCACCGCCGCCGACTTCACCCCCGAGCGCTACCTGCGCGGCCAGGCCGCCCCGCCCCGGGACGGCTGGCGGCGCTTCGTCTACTGGCTGACCGGCGGCCGGATCAACTTCGGGCCCAGCCCGGCCGAGCTGGCCGAGCGCCAGCTGGTGGCCAGGGCCAAGGCCCCGGTGGGCGGCTGCCGCTCGATCGCCGTCATCAGCCGCAAGGGCGGGGTCGGCAAAACCACCACCACCCTGATGCTCGGCCACACCTTCGCCTCCCTGCGCGGCGACCGGGTGGTCGCCCTCGACGGCAACCCCGACGCCGGCTCGCTCGGCTACCGGGTCCGCCGCGAGACCGCCGCCACCGTCACCAACCTGCTCGCCGACGAGCAGGACATCGTCCGCTACGCCGACATCCGCTCCTACACCAACCAGGCCCCGACCCGGCTCGAGGTGGTGGCCGCCGACGACGACCCCCGGATCACCACCGCCCTCGGCGAGGAGGACTACCGCCGGGCCATCGGCCTGCTGGAGCGGCACTACAACCTCATCCTGCTCGACACCGGAACTGGTGTCTTGGAATCGGCCACGAAGGGAATCCTTCAATTGGCCGAGCAGATCGTCGTCGTCATGTCCCCGAGCCTCGACTCGGCCAGAGCGGCCAGCTCCACGCTGGACTGGCTGAACGAGAACGGCCATTCCGAGCTGGTCCGCAACGCCGTCGCGGTCATCAACGCGGTGCGGGAGGAGGGCCTGGTCGAAGTGGACAAGATCAAGGACCATTTCCAGGGACGCTGCCGGGCCGTGGTCCAGGTCCCGTGGGACCCGCACCTCAGCGCCGGTGCCGAGACCCAGGTGGAGCGTTTGCGCCCCGTTACCAGACGCGCGTACTTGGAGGTAGCCGCCGCCGTGGCCGATGGATTCACGGCATGACCATCATCGGAGGGAACTACCGATGCTGTTGCGCATGAGCGTGCTCGCGCAGAGAGTCAACTTCACCCCCGACTTCAACGCCATCCCCGGGGCCGGGCCGGTCCAGCAGCTGATCAACGGCATCGGCGCCTTCGCGCTGCTGCTGTCGCTGGTCGGCATCATCATCGGCGGGGCCATGTGGGGCGTCGGGTCGTTGTCGTCCAACTACCACCAGGCCGCGGTGGGCAAGCGGGCCACCCTGTACTCGGTGGTCGGGGCCGTCATCGTCGGCGCCGCCGCCGCCCTGGTGAACTGGGCGTTCTCGCTCGGCCAGACCGCCTGAGGACGCAGATGGCGACGTCCCCGACGCCGGGGGCCCGGCTCGCACGCCGGGCCTTGTCGGCGTTGGCGGAGGCGTGAGGGCAATGGCCGTGCGCGACCAGGCCCGGGTCCTGTACCGGCTCCCCGAGCAGCGGCGCTTCGGTGCCAGCGGCCTGCCGGCCATGGTGACCCTGGTGCTGGCGGCCGTGATCCTGTTCCTGGGCGGCCTGGTGGTGGGCCGGGCCAGCATGAACGGGAGCCCGCAGGCGTCCTCCACCGGGGCGACCACGCCCCCGGCGGCCACCACCGCCCCGCCGGCGACCGCGGCCACCGGTGACGGCACGGCCGCTGCCTCCTCCGCGTCCGGGGCCACCGCCAGCCGGGCCGTCGGGCCCCGCCGCCAGGTCGCCGAGGTCGGCGTCGGCTACGCCCACAGCCAGGACGGCGCCGTGGCGGCCGCGGCCAACTTCACCCGGGTGCTGTCCAGCGACCTCATCCTCGATGCGGCCAGGCGCCGGGCGGCCATCGACGTCCTGGCCGCCCCCGAGGCCCGCGGCCGCCTCCAGAAGAGCTTCGACCAGGCGGTGGCCTCGCTGCGCCAGGGCCTCGGCGTCACCGGCGCCGCCGCCAAGGACACCCAGGTGCTGCTGCGGGCCACCCCGGTCGGCTGGCGGGTCGAGCGGTTCGACAACAACCGGGCCCGGGTGGCCATCTGGGTGACCAGCGTCGGCGGGTCGCTCGGGGGCGCCAACGGGGCCGTGCCGGTCCGCGAGGCCTGGGGCACCACCACCGTGGACCTGCGCTGGGCCGGTGGGGACTGGAAGCAGGTCGACAGCACCACCGTCGACGGACCCGTGCCGATCGCCGACGTCGCCCCCCCGACGGCCACCCCCGAGCTGCTCGGCAAGGCCAACGAGTTCAAGGAGTTCACCTATGCACCAGGACCGTAGGCGCGCCTGGGCCCGCGCGGTCCTGCTGGTGACCGCCGTGGCCGCCCTGCTGCTGGTGGTCGCCCCGGCCGCCATCGCCCAGCCCGACCCCGGGCGCTGCGACAGCATCCCCAACCCGGTCGCCCGCAACGTCTGCCAGGCCGGCACCGCTCCCGGCCAGGCCGTGACCAGCGCCGTCACCGGGGCCGCCCAGAACGTGGTCTCCACCGCCGGCGACAGCGCCCTGCGCAGCTTCACCGCGGCCGTGGCCTCGGCCGGCAAGTGGTTCCTGGAGAAGGTGGGCAGCCTGCTCCAGGGCACCACCAGCCCGGACGTGGTCAACGCGGACTGGTTCGCCTCCCAGTACCGGGTGATGCTGGCCCTGGCCGTGATCATCGCCCTGCCGATCCTGCTGGTGTCGGTGGCCCAGTCGATCGTGCGCGCCGACGGCATGCAGGCGATCCGTTCGGCGTTCGTGTTCCTGCCCCTGGCCGCCATCCTCTCGGCCGTCGGGCCGGCCATGGTCCAGATGCTGATCAACGTCAGCGACTGGATGAGCGCCGCCCTTGGCGGCAACGCCTCGGCCGACGCCCAGAAGTTCATGACCGACGCCGGCAGCGCCCTGGCCGGGCTCGGCGCCGGCACCGTCAACCCGGCCGCGCCGGTGTTCGGGGTCCTGCTCGGGGCCCTGATCGTCACCCTCGGGGCCCTGTCGATCTGGCTGGAGCTGCTGCTGCGGGCGGCCGCCATCTACATCTCGGTGCTGTTCCTGCCCCTGGCCCTGGCGGCCATGATCTGGCCGGCCGGGTGGCGCTGGTGCCGGCGGCTGATCGAGTTCCTGATCGCCATCATCTTCGCCAAGGTGTTTATCGTGGCCATCATCAACCTGGCCGCGGCCGGGCTGGCCCGGGGCGGGCTGGGCGACAAGTTCGAGGGCGTGCTGGCCGGCGGGGCCCTGCTGCTGATGGCCGCCTTCACCCCGATCGCCCTGCTCAAGCTCATCCCCCTTGCCGAGGCGGCGGTGGTCACGGCCGGCCACCAGCGGGCCGCGCTGCGCCAGGCCACCGCCGGCGCGACCGCCCTCACCACCAGCTCGTCGGTGGTGTCGGGCATGATCCAGACCCGCTTCCGGACCTCGGCGGCGGCCGGGCCCGCGGCCGGGTTCGCCGCCCCGGCGGCGGCCGCCACCGCCGGCGCGGCGGTCGTCGGGGCCGCCCGCAACCGGGCCACCACCAGCTTCGCGGCCATGAGCGGCGGCGACGAGCCCGCCGGGGGGGAGCCGGCGGCGCCGGCCCCGATCCGCTCCTCGGCCCGCCCGGCCCCGGCCAACCTCGGCGGCAACGGCGGGGCGGCCAGTGCCGGCACCAAGCCGCTGAAGCTGCCTGACCTGTCGGGCGAGGGGTCGGATGCGTAGCCCGCTCGAGATCCGCTACCGCTTCGGGCCGCTGGAGCGGCGCGGCTGGGTGGGGTCGCTCCGCCCCGGCCAGCTGGCCATCCTGGCCGCGGCCGTGTTCTTCACCATCCTGCTGGTCCAGGCCCTCAAGAACGGCCTCGGGCTGCTAGGCGGCGTCCTGCTCCTCAGCCTGGGGGCGCTGCTCACCTTCGTGCCCCTCTATGGGCGGCCCCTCAACGAGTGGGTCCCCGTGATCGGAGTGTTCATGGCCCGCAAGGCGACCGGACGCAGCCGCTTCCGCTCGCGCGCCCCCGAAGCCGGCACCCGGTTCGCCGGCGGTGACGAGCCCGTCAGCCTGCCCGACTCGATCGGCAAGGTCGAGCTGCTCGCCTTCCCCTTCCGCGGGGTCGAGCTGGGGGTGCTGGCGGACCGCACGAACCACACCTTCTCGGCCGTCATCCAGGCCCGGGCGCGCTCGTTCGTGCTCCTGGACCCGGTCGACAAGGCCCACCGCCTGGCCGGCTGGGCCGGGGTGATCGCCGGCCTGGCCCGCGAGGGCAGCCCGATCAGCCGGGTCCAGTGGATCGAACGCACCGCCCCCGACGACCCCGACGCCCTCAGCCGCTACCTGCGCGAGGCCATCGACCCCTCGATCGGCCTCGACGCCCTGCCGCTGCAGAGCTACCTGCGCCTCACCCACGCCGCCGCCCCGGTCACCGAGCAGCACGAGCTCTACATCGTCCTCCAGCTCAACGCGGGCAAGGCCGGCCGGGCCATCAAGCAGGCCGGCGGCAAGGACACCGGCGCCTGCCTGGTCGTGGCCCGCGAGCTGGAGACCATGGCCCGGCGCCTGGAGGCGGCCGAGGTCGAGGTCCTCCACGCCCTCGGCCCGCGCCGCCTGGCCGCCACCATCCGGCTGTCCTACGACCCGCACGCCCGGACCAACCTGGCCCGCCTGGACTCGGTCGACCCCGACCGTCAGGGCGGGGTCTCCCCTCGCAACGCCTGGCCCATGCGGGCCGAGGAGCACTGGAGCTACTACCGCACCAACGACGTCTGCCACGCCACCTACTGGATCGCCGAGTGGCCCCGCATCGACGTCGGCCCCGACTTCCTGGCCCCCCTGCTGGTCCAGACCCGCTCCCAGCGCACTGTCGCGGTCACCATGGAGCCGGTGCCGCCGCTGAAGGCGATGCGGGCCGTCGGGTTCGCCAAGACCGCCGACGTCGCCGACGAGGAGCTCCGCCAGAAGCTCGGCTTCCTCGGCACCGCCAAGCGCCGCAACCAGGCCGATGCCGTCGCCCGCCGCGAGCAGGAGCTCGCCGACGGCCACGCCGACGTCCGCTTCTCCGGCTACATCACCGTCACCGCCGACAGCCCGGAGGCCCTGGCCGAGGCCTGCGGCGAGGTGGAGCACGCCGCCGGGCAGAGCCGCCTGGAGCTGCAGCGCTGCGACGGCGAGCAGGAGCTCTGCTTCAGCTACACCCTCCCGATGGGCCGGGGCCTGAAGTGAGATCCAAGCCGAGACGCCCAGCCCACCGGGTCACCACGGCCCACCTCCAGGCCGCCTACCCGTTCATCTCCGAGGGCGGCCTGGGCAGCGAGGGCGTCTACATCGGCCGCGACGTCTTCGGCGGCTCGTTCTGCTACGACGCCTGGGCGCTGTACGGCAAGGAGATCACCGGCCCCAACATGCTGGTGATCGGCCAGATCGGCTACGCCAAGAGCTCGCTGGTCAAGACCTTCCTGTGGCGGCAGATGCTGTTCGGCCGCACGGCCTGGGTCATCGACCCCAAGGGCGAGTACGACGCCCTGGCGGCGACCTGCCAGGTGGAGCCGATCCGGTTCGCCAGTGGCGGGAGCCTGCGGCTGAACCCGCTCGACCCGATGATCGGAGGGGACGCGCAGCTGGCGCTGCTGCGGTCGATCGCCGGGGTGATGCTGGGGCGCAACCTCCGTCCGGAGGAGGACGCCTGCCTGGAGCGGGCCCATCACGAGGCGGTGGTGGAGGCGACCAGCCGCAACGCCCAGCCGATCATCCCCCAGGTCGTGAACCGGCTGCTGGAGCCGTCGGACGCGACCGCCCACGAGCTGCGGACCTCGACGGCGCGCCTCGCCGAGGACGGGCGGCAGATGGCGCTGTCGCTGCGGCGGATGGGGGCCGGGGACCTGCGGGGGATGTTCGACGGGCCGACCTCGCCGGGGCTGGACCTGTCGGGGCGGCTGGTGGTGTTCAACCTGCGGGAGGTCAAGGACGAGGCGCGGCCGATCCTGATGGCCTGCACGGCGGCCTGGCTGCAGGGATCGTGGGCCCGCAACGACGGGGTGCGGCGGATCGTGGTCCTGGACGAGGCCTGGGTGGTGCTCCGGCACCTGGCGATCGCCCGCTGGCTGCGGGAGAGCTGGAAGCTGGCGCGGCAGTACGGGGTGCAGAACATCGCCGTGATGCACCGGCTGTCGGACCTGACCGCGGCCGGCGACTCCGGGAGCGAGCAGGTGCAGCTGGCCAAGGGCCTGCTCGAGGACTCCGAGACCCGGGTCATCTACCGGCAGTCCCCCGGTGAGGTCGAGCAGGCCCGGGAGCTGCTGGGCCTGACCCAGACCGAGGTCGAGCAGATCCCCATGCTGGAGCGGGGCGAGGCCCTGTGGCGGGTCGGGCGGCGCTCGTTCATCGTCCAGCACCGGATCGACCCGATCCTGGAGCGCGAGATCGTCGACACCGACGCCAACATGGGGCCGCGGTCGGCGCCCTGGGACACCCCCGAGGCCGACGAGGCCGTCGACTCGGCGTCATGAGCCTGCGGCCGGCGGTCCGGCGCGAGGGGCCGCTCGATCAGTTCCTCCTGATCGGGCTCGGCATCCTGCTCGGGGCGACGCTCATGCTCTGGCTGACCGGCCAGGTGGCCGGGTACATCCACTCCGGCCGGTGGCCGGAGGTGTCGCTGTCGGAGATGGGCTCGGTCGTGGTCAAGGTGCCGCGCCACCCCCTGGACCCGGCCTCCGCCTGGCCAAAGCCGGCCCGCGAGCTCCTGCCGGGCCCGGTGCTGTTCTGGGCCACCTTCGTCATCCTGCTGGCCGTCTTCGCCACCGCCTGGGTGTACCTGACGGCGGCGCTGCGGTCGGCCCGCCGGCGCATGGGCCGGGCCATCGTGGTCGAGCGCTCCAGCCAGCCGGCCGACCAGGTGAGCCCGACCGGCTGGGCCCGTCCCCAGCTGTTCCGGGAGCTGTACGTGCGCGCCCCCACCCCCTGGCGGGTCACCCTGGGCCGGGTCAACGGCCGCCTGGTCGCGGCCGAGCCGCTGCAGTCGGTGATCGCCCTTGGGCCGACCCAGAGCCTGAAGACCAGCGGCCTGACCATCCCGGCCGTCCTCGAGTGGGACGGGCCGGTGCTGGCCGCCTGCGTCAAGCCCGACCTGATCCGCTCCACCATCGGCCGGCGCTGGCAGAAGGGCGAGGTGTTCCTCTACGACCCGGCCGGCTCGACCGGCATGGAGGCCAACACCTGGTCGCCGCTGCCGCGCTGCGAGACCTGGGAGGGCGCCTACCGGGTGGCCCTGTCGCTGGTCAACGCCAGCCGGATGCCCAACCGGGGCGACCGGGAGGCCGACACCGGGGCGGCCACCAACCTGCTGGCGGCCATGCTGCTGGCCGCGGCCATCTCGGGCCGGGCCATGGCCGACGTGCTCCGCTGGGGCCAGCGCCAGGACCGGGCCGAGATCACCGCGGCCATCAACGTGGCCAACGAGCCGGCCGCCCTCGACGCCTTCGAGGCCATCTGGAGCCAGCCCGAGCAGCGCCGCAGCCAGGTCTACGCCCAGGTCCTGGCGGTGATCGCCGCCTACACCGACCCAGGAGTCAAGGAGGCGTCGGTGGGGACCCGGTTCACCGCCGAGCGCCTGCTCGACGGGCTGGCCAACACCGCCTATGTCAGCCTGCCCGCCCACGAGCAGCGGCGGCTCGGCCCCCTGACCGTCGCCCTTGTCCAGGACGTCATCGAGCTGGCCTTCGAGCGCTCCCGGAACCGGGGCGCCCCGATCGACCCGGCCCTGCTGGTGGTGCTGGACGACGCGGCCAGCTCGGCCGCCCTGCCCCAGCTGGACATGTACGCGGCCAGCGCCGGCAACCACGGCGTGCAGCTGCTCGCCAGCTTCCGGGAGCTGTCCCAGATCCGG
>DASZON010000152.1:0-6949 GCA_035550755.1 Actinomycetota bacterium
CCGGCCGGTGGTGGCCGTGGCCGGGGACGGCGACTTCCTGATGTGCGGCCAGGAGCTGGCCACGGCCGTCCAGCACCGGCTGGACGTCATCGTGCTGGTGGTCAACAACGGCCGCTACGGCACCATCCGCATGCACCAGGAGCGCACCTACCCGGGCCGGGTGATCGGCACCGAGCTCCAGAACCCCGACTTCCGCGCCCTGGCCGAGGCCTACGGGGCCGCCGCCGAGACGGTCACCGACACCGGGGCGTTCCCGGCCGCCTTCGAGCGGGCCCTGGCCGCCGGCCGCCCGGCCCTGCTGGACCTGCGGACCGACCCGGACGCGGTCGCCCCTGGCCTGCAGCTGGCGGCGTTCCGGCGGGGTTGAGCTTCCGCTTGCCGGGTGTGGGGCGACCCTGCCAGGATCGGCGCATGGGACGACTTGACGAGCTCGACCTCAGCCTGAAGCTGAGCCGCGAGGAGGAGGCGGCGCGCCTGGAGGCCGCCTCCAACCGGCTGCTGGAGCTGCGCCTCACCCTGGGCGGGCTGCTCGGCGACGGGCGCCTCGGCCCGCCGGTGTGCGCGCTGTTCGAGGGCTGGGACGCCTCGGGCAAGGGCGGGGCCATCCGCCGGCTGGTCAGCCCCATGGACCCCCGCCATGTCCGGGTGGCCACCTTCGCCGCCCCCACCTATGACGAGAAGCGCCATCACTTCCTCTGGCGGTTCTGGTCGAGCCTCCCCGGCTGGGGCGGCATGGCCGTGCTCGACCGGTCCTGGTACGGGCGGGTGCTGGTCGAGCGGGTGGAGGGGTTCGCCACCGTCGAGCAGTGGACCCGCGGCTACGACGAGATCGTCGAGTACGAGCGCTCCCTGGTGATGGAGGGCATGATCCTGCTCAAGTTCTGGATGCACATCTCGGACCAGGAGCAGCTGCGGCGGTTCAAGCGGCGCGAGACCGAGCCGCTGAAGACCTGGAAGCTGACCGACGAGGACTGGCGCAACCGCGACAAGCGCACCGCCTATGAGCAGGCGATCGAGGACATGCTGGAGCGGACCGACCACCCGCTGGCCCGCTGGCACCTGATCGAGGGCGATTCCAAGCGCTACGCCCGGGTCCGGGTTGTGGAGACGGCCATCCGCGAGATCGAGCGGGGCATGCGCGACCGCGGGTTCGAGCCCCCCGAGCCCCGGCCCCGGCCGCCGGGCAAGACCAGGACCAAAAGCCACAAGCGCAAGGCGGCCGGCAAGGCGCGCGCCAAGGACGCTTGAGCCGGTAGCGCCCGATCGGGCGCGTACCTCCCGAAACTTGGAAGCGGCGCGGGTTCTGCCTAGCATGCCGCAGATGTTCGGAAACCTGTCGATCGGCTCGAAGCTGATGGCGCTGCTGGCCGTGCCGGTGGCGGGGTCGGTGCTGCTCGGCGTGGCCGGGGTCGCGGGCGGGCTCGGGGAGCGGGCCCGGGCCACCGGGGAGGCGCGGGCCGCCGTGGTGGCCGGCCAGGCGGTCGCCGCCGCCCACGAGCTCCAGGAGGAGCGGGTCCGGGCGGTCGCCTGGCTGGCCAACGGCGGCAGCGCCGCCCGGTCCGAGCTGGCCGCCCGCCGCCGCCGGGTCGACCGGGCCCTGGCCGCCTACCGGACCGGCGCGGCCGGCCTCACCGGCACCGGCGACCCGGCGCTCGACCAGGCCCTGGCCGCCGCCACGACCCGGCTGGAGCGCCTGCCGGCGGTCAGGGCCGAGACCGACCACCGCCAGCTCTCTCCGGAGCTGGCCGGGGGTGGCCACGAGGCCCTGGTCGACGCCCTCCTCGCGGTCGCCCGGGGCCTGGCCGGCCAGCTGGACGCCCCCGGACCGTCCCGGACGGCCCGCCTCCTGCTCGCCCTGGCCGCCGCCAAGGAGGCCACCGGGCAGGAGCGGACCCTCCTGGCCGCGGTCCCGGTCGCGGCGGTCAAGGGTGCCCCCGCGGCCCGGGGCGTGCGCGACCCGAACCCGCCGGTGCCGCGGGCGCGGCTGGTGGCAAGGGCGGCGGTGGCCCGTGGGGAGCTGAACGGGATGCGGGCGGCCGCCGGGGAGTGGCTGGCGGCGGTCGACCGGGCGCTCGGCGAGGCCGGGGTGCGGGAGGTGCGGGAGCTGGAGCTGGCCCTGCTCGACCCGGTGGCCGGGCCGGCGCCGGTCGGCGACCTGGAGCTGTGGCGGGACGGCCTGGCCGCGCGGGCGGAGGCGCTGCGGCGGGTGGAGCGGGCGGTCGCCGACGACCTGGCCGAGGGGTCGGCGGCCTGGCGGGACGACCGGCAGCGCCGGCTCCGCTCCTGGCTGCTGCTGGCCGGGGCGGTGCTGGTCGCCACCCTGGCCGCGGCCGCGGCGGTCCTGCGCGTCCAGGACGGCGGCCGGGAACCGGCCCTGGTGGCCGGGGGGACGGTGCTCGGCCTGGCCCGCCGGGGCCAGGCGCTGGCCGGCCGCCAGCTCCGGCTGCTGGAAGGGCTGACCCGGGACGAGCCCGACCCGCGGCGGCGGCGGGACCTGCTCGGCCTCGACAACCTGGCCGGCCGGCTGCGCCGGACCGCCGAGACCACGCTCGCCGTGGCCGGCCCGGGTCCGGTGCGCGAACGCCTCCTGCCCCTGCCCGTCGACGCCGTGCTCCGCGCCGCCGTCGCCGAGGCCGAGCCCGGCGGGACCCCCACCCCGGCACCCGGGGCCGGGCGCCGGGTCGACCTGCTCGTCACCGGGGACCTCGAGGTCGCCGGGCCCGCCGCCGTCGACCTGGTCCACCTCCTGGCCGAGCTGCTCGACAACGCCGCCGCCTTCTCGCCCCCCACCGCGCCGATCGTGGTCACCGGGGCCGCCGACGAGGACGGCTACCTGGTCGAGATCACCGACCGCGGCCTCGGCATGACCGACCAGGAGCTGGCCTGGGCCAACCAGCGGCTGGCGAGCCGCGGGCCAGGGGCCGACCTGGCCACCCGCGCCGCCGGCGACCGGCTCGGGCTGGTGGTGGTCGGGGGGCTGGCCGGGCGCAACGGCTTCGACGTGCGCCTCAGCCGCTCCCCCACCGGCGGGGTCATCGCGGCCGTCCGAGTCCCGGCGGCCGTGCTCGCACCGCCGGCGGCCGTCCCGGTCCGCCGACACTGACGGCACAGGGCCTAGGGGCCGGCGCTGACCAGCTTGCAGCTCACCTGGTAGCGGGCGCAGCGGTACAGGACCAGGAACGCGTAGGCGTCGAACCCGGTCTCGCTGTCGGTGGGGCGGACGCCCAGGTACTCGGGGGGCATGTTGAAGCGGTCGGCCAGCGACTGGGCGATCCCGCTCGGCCGCAGGTAGCGGCGGTCGCTGTCCCAGTAGGAGAGGAACCCGCCGCGCAGGGCGGGGCGGTACAGGACCCGGCCGGCGGACCGGAGCACGCCGTCGTCGCCGATCTGGACGCTGAGGGCCAGGTTGGCCACGGCGTCGGCGTAGGGGCGGCGGGCGATCTCGCCGCCGCGGTAGCTGAGCACGGTCTCGAGCATGCCGAAGGCGAAGGTCCGCAGGGCGCTGGCCCGCTCGCCGTCGCAGCCCCAGGGGGTGCAGCGGGGGATGCCGAAGCCGAGCCGGTCGAAGCGCGCCTCCAGCACGTCGGCGGTGCCGCTGGCCGAGGTGGTGGCGAACGGCAGGAACGACGACTGGTCCTTGTAGCGGCTGTCGGGCGCCTCGCCGCGGTTCAGGGACTGGAGGGCCTCGATGGTGGGCAGCAGGGTGTCGTGGCGGGCGGCGAGCAGGTAGGGCCGCACATCGGCCACGCACGCCTTGGACTTGTACGGGTAGGCCAGCGAGGTGGTGGGCGGGTCCAGCTTGCAGTCGCCGTAGGCGTCCAGGAACGGCTCGTGGCGGTAGCTGAAGTCGGTGGGGGTGTCGCGGCCCTGGCCGAAGATGGCCGCCCGGAGGTCCCGGCCGGGCACGAACCCGGACGCCAGCATGAACCGGGCCAGGGCGGCCGAGCGGGCCGTGTCGTCGCGGCTGACCGCGTGCATCCAGGCCAGCTGGGTGGCGTGGCGCACCGTGTAGCGGAGGCTGCGCAGGTGGGCCACCTCGCGGACCGGGAAGCTGCGGCGCAGGGCCGGCTGCCCGGCGGCCGCCGGGCCGCCCCGGAAGGTCCCGAGGCGGACGTCGTCGAGCCAGACCTCGGCCATGGCCGCGGGGTCGTCGAAGGCGAGGACCCCGACCCGGATCGCGTAGCGGCCGGCGCCGGCGGCCCAGTCGACGTCGGCCCGCAGCCGCAGGCCGTCGGGGCTGGTCGGGCTGGCGATAGTGAGCTCGTAGGCCTCGGTGTCGTAGGTCGTCTCGAGGGTGCGGATGCGGGTCGCCGACGGGCAGCTGCCGGGCGCGCACTGGCTGCCGTCGCCCTCGCCGAGCAGCACCCACGGCCCCCGGCCGCCGAACCGGACCCGGATCGGCAGCCCGTAGTGCTCGGACTGGACCGCCCCGGCCCGGCCGAGCGGCTTGTAGAGCCCGCCGAGGAACACCTCGCCGCGGGCGATGGCCGCGTTCAGGCTGGTCAGCGACGGCGCCGCCAGCGGTTGGGGGCGCGGCGGGGTGGCCGCCCCCAGGCGGTCGACCACACCCACCACCGAGGCGGCGACCATGGTCGTGGCCAGGGTCCCGGCCACCAGCACCAGCGCCGCCGAGCGCCGCCAGCGCGGCCGGTCCGGGACCGGGGCCGGACGGGCGGGGCGGGCAGGGCGGTCAAGGACCGGGGCCGGGGCGTCCACCCAGACGCCGAACGGCGGCGGCCGATCGGGCACCCCGCCCGCAGGCGACCACAACCGTGACATGACCCTCCCCCCGCCCGGCCAAGCTGCCCAGGTTGCCGGGATTGTCACCAGGGGGTCGGAGGCCGCCCATCGAGAGACCTACATAGTGCGACCAGGGCACCGGTCCGGGCCGCCGACCACGAGGTCGATGGCCCGGAGCGCCCGGCGCCGCAGGCCACGGCCGGTTCGAGGGGTTGGCCGGCCGGAGCCCAGGACCAGGGCCTGGCCGGGGCCGATCCCGGCCGGTCAAGGTCACAACCCGGTCACGGACCGGGCCTGGTCAGCAGGAGCAGTCGTCGGGGACGTTCCCGCTGACCGTGGTGTGGTTCAGGGTCAGGGTGTTGACGCTGAGGATGCCGCCGCCGAAGGCGGCCGTGTTCCTGGTGACGGTCGAGTCGTTGAGGGTGGCCACACCCTCGCTGAACAGCCCGCCCCCGCCGCCGCCGGCGACGTTGCCGGTGAGCCGGCTGGAGTTCAGGGTGAGGGTGCCGTAGTTGTAGATGCCGCCGCCGTCGCTGGTGGCCCGGTTGCCGGTGACGGTGGTGCGGTTGAGGGTCAGCAGGCCGCCGTTCTGGATCCCGCCCCCGACCCGCACGGTGGCGTTGCCGCCGGTGATGGTCAGCCTGGTCAGGGTCACGGTGACCCGTTCGTTGACGAACAGCACCCCGGCGGCGCCGGCGCCGTCGAGCACGGTCGGGGCCTGGCGGTTGGTGTTGCCGAAGATCCGGAGGTCCTTGGTGATCGAGAAGCTGCCCCGGCAGCGGCCGAACACGTTCAGGCGGTCGCCCGGGTCGGCGGCGGCGATCGCCCTGGTCAGGGCGGCCCCGGTCGAGGTCGCGAACCAGGTGTCCTGGGTCGGGTTCTTGACCCGGCAGGCCGGCGGCGCCGCCCCCGCCGCCGGGGCGAGCCCGGCGACCAGCGCCACCGCGAGCGCGACCGCGCCCAGCATGACGACCGCGCCGCTGCGAGCCACCGGTCGGGCCATGCAGACCTCCTCGTCCCACCCTGCCCCGCCGCCGGGGTTGGTCCGCGGCGGATCGTCCCAGGCAGGCGGCGCCCTGTCCCCCAGCCGATGCCGTACCCGGCTACGCGATCACCCGTACCCCGGCCTCGCCGTGGTACCCGAACGAGCTGCCCGCGTCGTTTCGTTGCTTTCTCCGTTTGGAGTGGAACACGCGTATCCCTTAGGATTCCGCCGACCGATGTCGAGGGGGGCTGTCATGCGGCGGGTGCGGATCCTGGTGGTCGACGACCACCAGATGCTCCGGGAAGCGCTGGTCGGGATGCTGGAGCTGTCCGGGTTCGAGGTCGTCGGGGCGGTCGGGGACGGTGCCGACGCGACCTCCCTGGCCGCGGCCCTGGAACCGGACGTGGTCCTCATGGACCTGTCCATGCCGGTGATGAACGGCCTGGACGCGACCCGGCTGCTGCGCGAGGCCGCCCCGTCGGCGGCCATCGTGGTGTTCAGCGCCTTCGACAGCCCCGACCTCAAGCGCCAGGCGTTCGCCGCCGGCGCCGTCGCCTACCTGCCCAAGGGCGCCAGCGCGGAGCGGCTGCGGGCCACCGTGGAGGCGGCCGTCACCCTCGCCGGCAGCAACCTCCGCAGCTGAGCGGCCGCTCGGCCCTCAGCGGAACGCGGCCCCGGCGGCCGCCGGCTGTGGCACGTTGGCCCGGCAGGGACCGGCGTTCGGGTCGGGGCCCACGTCGCGGGAGGCGCCATGTCGAACCTCGTGCCCGTCGTCGTCGAGCAGACCAGCCGCGGCGAGCGGTCCTTCGACCTGTACTCGCGGCTGCTGAGCGGCCGGATCGTGTTCCTCGGCACCCCGGTCGACGACACCAGCGCCAACCTGATCATGGCCCAGCTCATCCACCTGGAGAGCGAGGACCCGGACAAGGACATCCAGCTCTACATCAACTCCCCTGGCGGGTCGGTCACGGCCCTGCTCGGCATCTACGACACCATGCGCTACATCCGCTGCGACGTCGCCACCACCTGCCTGGGCTGGGCGGCCTCGGCGGCCGCGGTCATCCTGGCCGCCGGCGCGCCCGGCAAGCGCTACGCCCTCCCTCACTCGACCGTGCTGCTCCACCAGCCGCACGGCGGCGCCCAGGGCCAGTCGGTCGACATCGACATCCAGGCCCGGGAGATCCTGCGCCAGCGGGCCATGGTCGACCAGATCCTGGCCAGCCA
>DASZON010000153.1:0-2458 GCA_035550755.1 Actinomycetota bacterium
ACCCCGTGCAGGTGCATGTTCACCGCCAGGGCGGTCGCCGGGTTCCCCTCGGCCAGCTTGCTCTGGGCGGCGACCAGGTCGAGCGCGCCCGCCCCCCCGCCGCCGAGCTCGGCCGGCACGGTGATGGCCGTGTACCCGGCCGCCACCAGGTCGTCGAAGTCCTCGTGGCAGAACGCGTCCGCCTCGTCGTAGCCGGCCGCCCTCCCGGCCAGCGCCGGGACCAGCCCCGCGGCCAGGTCGACAAGGTCCTGGCGGGGCTCGGTGGGTCGCGATCGATCCTGCATAGCTGCTCCTGGACGGGGTGACTCGGCCGTCTCTACCGGGAAAGCCTTCCATGAACTGGCCTCAAACACGAACGGTGGGCCCTCGGGCGGTAGGCTCGGGCGGTGTGTGGACGGCTGTTGCGGCTGCTCGAGGACGCGGCCGGTGGGGTGCCGCCGGCGGCGGACGGGATGGTGGAGGTGTGGCCGGCCCCGGACGGGCCGGTGGACGCGGTGCTGGCGTTCACCGCCCACCACGTGGTGGCGGCCGGGGTCGACCCCGACCTGGTGGCCGCGCGGCTCCCCGACGGGGACCTGGGGGCGCCGATGAGCCCGGGGTTCCTCGGCTGGCTCGGGGAGCGGCTGGGCAGCCATCCGGGAAGCCTGGACGTGGTCCTGGCCGCCCCGGGCCTCGGCGGGGATCCCCCGCTGGACCTGCGGCCGGTCGAGGGCCCGGGCCGCCACCCGCGGGCGGCCAGGGCCCGGCGCTACCGCCGCGACCTCCGGGTCTGGACCGACCCCGATGGGGCCGGAGTGCTGGTCCTGGGCCGGGGGCTGGCCGGGCGCCGCGAGCTGTCGTTCGAGGTCGACCCGGCCCGGCGCAACCGCGGCCTGGGCCAGCTGCTGGTGGCGGCCGCCCGCCACCTGACCCCGGCCGGCGAGCCGCTGTTCGCCCAGGTCTCACCCGGCAACGCCGCCTCCCTGCGGGTGGTGGAGGCGGCCGGCTTCCGCCCCATCGGGGCCGAGGTCCTCTTCCACCGCGACGGCGCCGACCCGACCTAATTGGGCTGCCCTGGCCGCCTCGGTCTGGTGGAATGGGCCGATGGAGGGCTACCGGCAGGAGACCTACGGCGACCGGATCGCCGACACCTACGACCGGCTGACGGCGACCATGCCCGACCCGGTGGACTGCGTCGACCGGCTGGCCGAGCTGGCCGGGCCTGGACCGGCGCTGGAGCTGGGGATCGGCACCGGGCGGATCGCCCTGCCCCTTGCCGCCAGGGGTGTCGAGGTGCACGGCATCGACGCCTCGGCGGCCATGGTCGAGCGGCTGCGGGCCAAGCCGGGCGGCCAGGCCATCCCGGTCACCATGGGGGACTTCGCCGACCTCCCCGTCGAGGGCCGCTTCCCGCTCGTCTACGTGGTCTTCAACACCTTCTTCTCCCTGCTCACCCAGGACGGGCAGGTCGGCTGCGCCGAGGCCGTGGCCGCCCACCTGGCCCCGGGCGGCGCCTTCGTGATCGAGGCGTTCGTCCCCGACCCGACCCTGCACCCCGGTGGGCAGAGCATGCGGGCCCGCCACCTGGGCCTGGACCTGGCACGGTTCGACATGGCCCTGCACGACCCGGTCGCCCAGCGGGTCGACTTCCAGAACGTGCTGCTGAGCGCCGACGGGATCCGCTTCTACCCCGGGTCCATCCGGTACGCCTGGCCGTCGGAGCTGGACCTGATGGCCCGGCTGGCCGGGATGCGGCTGCGCGAGCGCTGGGGCGGCTGGCGCCGGCAGCCCTACACCGGGTCCACCGCCGGCCTGTACGTGGCGGTCTACGAGCACGCCGGAGCGGCCGCCTCGTAGCATGAGGGCGTGGACGCGACCCTGGACCTGGACGACTGGCGACGGCGGGTGGCGCTGCTGTACCTGACCGGCCCGACCGAGGGCGAGGCCGGGGTGGCGGCCTTCCGGCGCGGCCGCGACCAGCTGTTCCGCGACCACCCCCAGTCGCCGCTGAACGGCCGGCAGCGGGCCAGGTTCACCACCCTGCCCTGGTTCCCCAACGACCCGGCGGCCCGGGTGACGGCCGAGCCTCGGCCGCCCACCGGCGACGACGAGCTGGCCGTGGACACCGGCGGGGAGGACGGCACGGTCCGCTACCGGCGGGTGGCCCGCCTGGCCACCCCCTTCGGCGACCTGACCCTGTTCTGGACCCTCGGCTACGGCGGCGGGCTGTTCCTCCCCTTCCGGGACGCCACCGCCGGGACCGAGACCTACGGGGCCGGGCGCTATCTGACCGACACCATCAAGGGCACCTGGGGTCGGGGCCTGGTCCACGACGGCCGCCGGGTGGTGCTCGACTTCAACTACGCCTACAACCCGTCGTGCGCCTACAACGCCCGCTGGGCGTGCCCGCTGGCCCCGCCCGAGAACCACCTGGGGGCCCAGGTCCGGGCCGGGGAGCTGGCCTACCCCGACCCGGCCT
>DASZON010000154.1:0-3414 GCA_035550755.1 Actinomycetota bacterium
GCCGCCCTCCTGGACCTGCCGGTGGTGGGCTCGACACAACAAGGCGAGGTTGGCCAGGTCGGTCGGGCCCCCATGCAGCCAGTGCCGCAGGTGGTGGGCTTCGCACCAGGCCAGCGGCCGGTCACAGGAAGGGAACCCACAGCCGCCGTCGCGGACGGCAAGGGCGGCGCGTTGGCGGGCTGGACAACTCGGGTGGCCCGGCCCACCTCCAGCGGCTGACTCGGTGCCCCACCCAGCACCGGGGGCAGCAGGATGGCCGCGGCCCGCAGCCGCGCCTGGAGTCCCACCGGCTCCCCGTGGTCGCTGGTGGCGGCGCCGTCCTCGCGGTGGTGACCGCTCCCGCCAGCGTCCTGGTCACCCTGGCAGGGTTCGGCCGGGCCGTGGTCTGGGTGGGGCTGGGGGGTGGGTTGGCGGCTGACCACCACCCGGGTCACGGTCCCATCACAGGCCAGGCGCCGGCAGGTCTCGGGGGCCAGCGGCCCTGCCCAGCCCACCTGGCCACCCACCCCGCCCGAACGGCTAAGCAGGCTGTCCAGCTCCACCGTCACCAGCAGCTGGGGCCGGACCCCACCCGCCTGCGGCAACCGCCCACCCTCCAGGGCCCGACGCGCCAACTCCGCCAACGCATCGGCGGTCCGCTGGCCACCCGTTCGGGTGTCCTGGGCGTCGGCGGGGCGGGCCAGGGGTTCCAGGGCGGCCAGCAGGGTGTGGCCGGCCTCGGGTTCCAGCAGCCCGTCGATGGCGACCATGCCGTCCCAGGTCGACGCCAACCACACCCCCCCCGCCGCTGATGGCGGTGGTCGACTTGGCGGCCGGCCCGGTCGGGGTCGGCGACCCGGCACAGCTACCCCACCGCCAGGCGCAGCCGCGGCGGATCCAACCCCACCGGCCGCCTCCACCAGCATCGGTTCGGCCTCCACGACCACAGGGGCAGGGAGCCGGTGGGTACCATCGGCCAGTACCTTGGCATGCGCCGGTGAGATCACCCCACCGACCAGGGCATCAGCAGCGCCAGCCAGCGGCCCGCGGAACAACGACCGGGCGGTCCGCACCCTGCCGCTGGCCGCGTTGGCGCTCAGCCGCAACCGGTTGCGCAGCCACGACACCGTCGAGACCGCCGGCGCTGCTCGGTCGGCCCCCGCAGCCCCCCGGCCATCGACCGCCGCCAACCGCCGCAGCCACTGCCCCTCCAAGCCGTCCAGCAGCCGCCGCAACCCCACGACCTCCTCGGCCAAGACAGCGTCAGGCAGCCGGCCGAGGTCCTGGGCGGCCAGCTCCGCCACCGCCACCGCCAGGGCGGTGAGCCGACCCCCCGGCCCCGCCGGCGGCTGGGTCGAATGTGTGTTCGAGTCCATGGCGGCAACCGATCAACCCCACCCCGGAACACAACCACCCACCCAAAGAATGTGGACAACCTTCTGCTCAGGGAGCACGTCGACCAGAGCGACGCATGCGGCGCCGAGCACGAGCTGACCGCCATCAGGTGCGCGGCAGGGAGCGCGGACCGGAGGTCCGCGGGAATCAGGCTGCGGGCGAACCGATGGATCAAGCGCGCGAAGCGCACCGATCGGTGAGGCCGCTCCGATCGGCAGGGGCGCACCGATCGGTGAGGCCGCCCCAATTCACCATGTCCACCACGCGGCCGAACCCCCGCCAGCGGCGCAGGCCGCTCCCACTCATGGCACGGTCGGGCGCGCACTCACCGGGCGACCCGCCGCCCCTCCCGCGGCAACCCCGCCGGACCCCCGACCCTCAGCTGACCTCCGCCATGACCTCGTCGGGGATGTCGAAGTTGGCGTAGACGTCCTGGACGTCGTCGAGGTCCTCGAGGGCGTCCAGGAGGCGCAGGACCCGGACGGCGATGTCGCGGTCCAGGGGGACCGACATGCTCGGGACCATCGTCACCTCGGCCGAGGCGTAGGGGATGCCGGCGGCGTCGAAGGCGGCGCGGACGGCGCGCAGGTCGCCGGGGGCGGTGGTGACGGTGAAGCCCTCGTCGCCGGCCTCGATGTCCTCGGCGCCGGCCTCGAGGGCGACCTCCATGACCCGGTCCTCGTCGACCCCGTCGGCGAGCACGACCAGCTGGCCGCGGCGGCTGAACAGGTAGGCGACGCTGCCGGCGTCGGCCAGGCTGCCGCCACCCTTGGTGACCACGTGGCGGATGTCGGCGGCGGTGCGGTTGCGGTTGTCGGTCAGGGCCTCGACCATGATCGCCACCCCGCCGGGGGCGTACGCCTCGTAGGTGGCCAGCTCCAGGCGCTGCCCGCCGAGCTCGCCGGCGCCGCGCTTGACGGCCCGGTCGATGGTGTCGTTGGGGACCGAGTTGTCCTTGGCCTTCTGGATGGCGTCGGCCAGGGTGGGGTTGCCCTCGGGATTGCTGCCGCCCTCGCGGGCCGCCACCTCGATGGCCCGGATCAGCTTGGCGAACAGCTTGCCCCGGCGGGCGTCCTTGGCGCCCTTCTGGTGCTTGATGGTCGACCACTTGGAATGCCCGCTCATGTCGTTCTCCTCTCCGCGGTCGAGCCGAGAACCAGGTCGACCAGCCAGCGGTGCAGGCGGACCTCGCCGCTCAGCTCGGGGTGGAAGGCGGTGGCGAGCAGGTTGCCCTGGCGCACCGCGACCACCTTGCCCTCGACCTCGGCCAGCACCTCGACCTGGGGGCCGGCGTCGGCCACCCAGGGGGCGCGGATGAACGCGCCCGCCACCGGGCCGCCGTCGACCCCCTTGACGTCCACCTCGGCCTCGAAGGAGGCCACCTGCCGCCCGAAGGCGTTGCGCCGCACCCGCACGTCCAGCACCCCGAGCAGGTGCTGGGGCGGCCCCTCGACCTCCCGGGCCATGAGGATCAAGCCGGCGCAGGTCCCGAACACCGGCAGCCCGGCCGTGGCCCGCTCCCGCAGCGGCTCCAGCAGCCCGTAGCGGGCGGCCAGCTTGCCGATCACCGTCGACTCGCCCCCGGGGACCACCAGCCCGTCGACGGCGTCGAACTCGTCCACCGTCCGGACCTCGACCGGCACCGCCCCGGCCACCTCCAGGGCGGCCAGGTGCTCGCGGACGTCGCCCTGGTAGGCCAGGACGCCGACCCTGGGTGCGCCGGGCATGCGGCTACCAGCCGCGATCGGCCAGCCGCTCGCCCTCGGGCACGGCGGCGATGCCGACCATCGGCTCGCCGAGCCCGCGCGACACCTTGGCCACGATCTCCGGGTCGCGGAAGAAGGTGGTCGCCTCCACGATCGCCCGGGCCCGCCGGGCCGGGTCGCCGGACTTGAAGATGCCCGAGCCGACGAACACCCCGTCCGCGCCCAGCTGCATCATCAGGGCGGCGTCGGCCGGGGTGGCGATCCCGCCGGCGGTGAACAGCACCACCGGGAGGCGGCCCTCGGCGGCCACCTCGGCGACCAGCTCGTAGGGGGC
>DASZON010000155.1:0-5016 GCA_035550755.1 Actinomycetota bacterium
TCGGGCGAGGGGTCGATCCCCAGCTCCTCGGCCAGCACCTCCCGGGTCCGGGTGTAGGCGCCGAGCGCGTCGGCTTGGCGGCCCGACCGGTACAGGGCGAGCATCAGCTGCCCCCGCAGCCGCTCCCGGGTCGGGTGGGCCCCGACCAGCCCCTCCAGCTCCCCCACCAGCCCGGCGTGCCCGCCCTCGGCCAGGCGCAGCTCGACCAGCGCCTCGCTGGCGGCCAGGCGCAGCTCCTCCAGCCGGGCCACCTCGGCCTGGGCCCACGGCTGGTCGGCGAACTCGGCCAGGGCCGGGCCGCGCCACAACCCGAGGGCCTCCTCCAGCAGCCTGGCCGCCCGCGGCGCCTCGGCCGGACCGAGGGCGGTGGCCTCGGCGACCAGCCGCTCGAACCGGGCCGCGTCGGTGGCGTCCGGGCCGGCGTCCAGGGCGTAGCCGGGCGGGCGGGTCACCAGCAGCCCCGGCCCAGCCGGCCCCAGGGCCCGGCGCAGGGCCGACACCCGCCCCTGGAGGGTGTTGGCCGGGTTCCCCGGCGGGTCCTCGCCCCACAGGTCCTCGACCAGCCGGTCGGCGGGCACGACCCGGCCGGCGTTGACCAGCAGGTCGGCCAGCAGGGCCCGCTCCTTGGCCCCCGGCACCCGCACCGGGCCTTCGCCGTCGCGGACCTCCAGGGGTCCCAGGATCCCGAACCGCATCTCCGCCTTCCCGCAGTGGATGCACAGCGCCACGTCAGGGCGCCGGCCCATCGTGGCATCAGCACCTGTCAGCGACCAAGGAGGAACACCGATGCAGGAGCACGAGGTGCGGGAGCTGTTCGAGCGGCTCCGCACGGCCATGGACCCGGAGCTGGAGTACCGGCACCGCCACGAGGACTACCTGCTGGAGCTGCCCCAGTCGGGCGAGCGGCTGGACCGCGACGGCCTCCGCCGGCTCCAGCGGACCTTCCCGGGCGGCGTCGCCCCAAGGATCGAGCTGCTCCGGGTCACCGGGAGCGGCGACGTCTGGGTCGCCGAGAGCCTGGTCCACTACCCCGACGGCACGGTCTTCTACGGGGTCAGCCGGGTCGAGTTCCGCGACGCCAAGATGTGGCGCGAGACCCGCTACTACGCCGAGCCGTTCGAGGTCCCGGCCTGGCGGGCCGACTGGTCCAGGCCGTTGACCGGCGCGGGGTGACCTGTGGATGATTCGGGCGATGAGCACGAACCCCTACATCGAGGGCCGCGAGCGGCTCGCCTCGGTCGTGACCACCCTGCCCCGCGAGCTGCTCGAGACCAATGCCGCACCGCTCCTGGCGATCGTCAGCGAGCTGCAAGCCTCCTCCGTCATCGAGATCGGCGTCATCCAGGCGGTGGGTCGCGTCAAGGTCGACGACCCCCAGGCGATCAGGCGGCAACGTGAGATCCTCGAGGACTACCAGCAACGACGGCTCTACGACCGCGATCGGACCCATTGCAGCAACATCGACCGGATCGCGACGCAGCTGCGCGCTCCGCTCGGCCAGTCACCCTCGACCAAGCTCGACGAGCTCAACGCGGTCCTGCAGCCGCTGCGCCACGCCGACGACGACCTCCTGGACGACATCGAGCAGATCCTGGGCGACTCGCTGGCGGCCATCCGCGAGATCGAGGCGTCGAACCGGCTGGTGGACGCCGAGGCCGCGCAGGCGCGGTTCATGGGGCGGATGCAACCGGCGATCGACCGGATGAAGCGCAACCTCAGCCAGATGAACGCCCTCACCGGCCAGCTGATCGACCTGATGTGAGGGGCGCCGGGGTGGGCGGGTGGAGGTAGTCAGCGCCGTGATCGCCGGCGTCGCGCTGGTCGTCTCGGTGATCGTCTTCGTCGACAGCCGCGTCCGCGAGCTTCGCGCGGCGAAGCTGGCGCGGCGACCCGCGCTGGTGTTCAGCTGGGACGAACCACACCGGGTGTGGGTGCTGAGCAACATCGGGAGCGGCCCCGCCCTGGACGTCGTGATCGTGCAGCGTGTCGATGGACGGTGGGCCCATCCGCTGCGGATGCCTGAGATGGCGGTGCAGGACGCGAACACCGTGCCACGACGCTGGTTCGAGCAGTGGCATCCCAATCCAGGGCTCGGCGCCAGCTACCGGAGCATCGGCGACGAGCGCTACGCCACCAGGACCGGGGACGACCGGTCCGAGATCCGCGAGGGCACGGGCGGCATCGGTCTCGACGCCGCCGCCAGGATCGAGCCCCACTGGCAGTACCGGGACGGGTGAGGCGGCGGGTCAGCCGGACGCGGCCAGGGCGCGGTCGTCGGCCTCGAAGGCGGCGTCCGCGCCCGGCGGCGGGTTGGCCAGGTGCCAGGCGACCGAGCGGTGGAGGGCCTCGTGCGGGTCGGTCTCGGTCCAGCCGAGCAGGTCCCGGGCCTTGCCGGAGTCGACCAGGAGGTGCTGGGAGACGGTGCCGAGCAGCTTGAGGTCGTCGGGGAGCAGCACGTCGGGGACGCGGACGAGCTCGGCCTCGGCGCCGGCCACCTCCAGCACGTGGCGCGCCCACAGGCCCATCGACCAGGTGCGGGCCTCACCCAGGTTGAGGATCTCGGCCATGGTCGCGTCCGACTCGAGCGCCAGGCGGATCCCGGCGGCGACGTCGCGGACGTACCCTCGGGTCCACAGCCAGCCGCCCGACCCGGCCGGGATGCGCTCGCGGCCGGCCCGGACCCGGCGCAGGATCGGCTCCTCGCGGCGCTGGTGGTCGCGCTCCCCGTAGACCATGGGCAGCCGGCACACGGTCGCCGCCCGGGCCAGGTAGGCGGCCTCGACGTCGAGCTTCTCGTAGGTGTCGGCGTCGGGTGCGGGGTGGGGCCGGCCCCGGTAGGGGTAGCGGTCGGGGCGGACCGGGGAGGTCTCGTCGACCGGCACCGGGTCGGTCTCGGTCCCGGCCAGGACCGCCCCGAAGGCCCGGTACACGTCCATGCTGGAGACCACCAGCAGCCGCACGTCGTCGCCGACGGCGGCGAGGGCGGTCTCGGCGTCGGCGGCCGAGTAGGCGCAGTTGTCGACCACCGCCTCGGGGCCGAACTCGTCGACCGGCCCGCGCAGGTGGGGCAGGTCCTGGCGGTCGGCGTGGAGGTGGTCGACCTCGGGCAGGTCGGGCGGCTCGTGCTCGCCCCGGTGCACGACCAGCAGCTCGTGCCCATGGTCGTAGAGCTCCTCGACCACGGCGGCGCCGATGAACCTGGTCCCGCCGAGCACCATCACCCGCATCCCCAGCCTCCTTGCCCGGTTGGCGCCCGCTCAGAACCCGAGGCGCGTCAGCTGGCGGGGGTCACGCTGCCACTCCTTGGCAACCTTCACCCTCAAGTCGAGGTAGACCTTGGTGCCGAAGAGGGCCTCCAGCTCCTCCCGGGCCCTGGTGCCGATGTCGCGCAGCACCGACCCGCCCCGCCCGAGCACGATCGGCTTCTGGCTGGCCCGCTCCACGAACAGGTTGGCCCGGATGACCAGCAGGTCCTCGCGCTCGGGGTCGGGCCCCATCTCCTCGACGAGCACGGCCACCGAGTGGGGCAGCTCGTCGCGGACCATGGCCAGGGCCTTCTCCCGGATCAGCTCGGCGACCAGGTGCTGCTCGGGCTCGTCGCTGGTGTGGCCCTCGGGGTACAGGGGCCGCCCCTCGGGCAGGTGGCGCAGGACCAGCTCGACCAGCAGGTCCAGCTGCTCGCCGGTGCGGGCCGACACCGGGACGATCTCGGCCCAGTCGCCGAGGCCGGCGGCGGCCTGGAGGGCGGCGGCGATCTTGGCCCGGGAGGCGGCGTCCAGCTTGTTGACCACGCAGAACCTGGGCGTGGCCACCTTGGCCAGCTCGGCGGCCAGGAACCGGTCGCCGGCCCCGACCCCGGCGGCGGCGTCGACCAGCTGCAGCACCAGGTCGACCTCGGCCAGGGTCCCCCGGACGAGGTCGTTGAGGCGCTGGCCGAGCAGGGTCCGCGGCTTGTGCAGGCCCGGGGTGTCGACCAGGACGATCTGGCCCTCGGACCGGTGCAGCACCCCGCGGACGGCCGACCGGGTGGTCTGGGGCTTGTCCGACACGATCGCCAGCTTCTGGCCGAGCAGGGCGTTGAGCAGGGTCGACTTGCCGACGTTGGGCCGCCCGGCCAGGGCCACCAGCCCCGACTTCACGACAGGCTCTCCGGGCCGAAGCTCGCCGGCAGCAGCTCCCCCAGGGTGGTGGTGAGCAGGGCGTCGCCGGACTCGCCGGCGCACAGCACCTCCAGCTCGGTCCCCTTGGGGAACTCGCGCAGGACCTGGCGGCAGGCCCCGCAGGGCGTGACCGGGTCGGGGCCGTTGCCGGCCACGGCGATGGCCTGGAAGCTGCGCGACCCGGCGGCCACGGCCGCCACCACGGCCGACCGCTCGGCGCAGATGGCCAGGCCGTAGCTGGCGTTCTCGACGTTGGCGGCCGTGATCACGTCGCCCTGGGTGGTCAGCAGGGCCGCCCCGACCCGGAACCCGGAGTACGGGGCGTAGGCGCGGTCACGGGCGGCCCGGGCGGCGGCGACCAGCTCGGCGGCGGACGGCCGCTTCACTGCCGCCGGGCCTGGGCCGCGATGTCCTCGGCGTCCTCGGGCGGGGGCAGCCGGTGGATCCGGACCCGGCCGATGCGCCGGCCCTGGACCCGCTCGGCCCGCAGCCGCAGCCCCTGGAAGTCGACCTCCTGGCCCTCGTGCGGCACCCCGCCGACCAGGTTGAACAGCAGCCCGCCGATCGAGTCCCACTCGGTCGAGGGCAGCTCCACGTCCAGCAGCTCGTTGACCTCGTCCACGTCCAGGCGGGCGTTGACCCGGTAGTCGCCGTCGGGCAGGGGCTCGATGTTGGGCTCCTCCCGGTCGTACTCGTCGGTGATCTCCCCGACGATCTCCTCCAGCAGGTCCTCCAGGGTGACCAGGCCCGAGGTGCCGCCGTACTCGTCGATCACGATCACCATGTGGCTGTTGCGCTTGCGCATCTCGCGCAGGCAGTCGGCGGCCCGCATCGACTCGGGCATGAACAGGGCCGG
>DASZON010000156.1:0-4039 GCA_035550755.1 Actinomycetota bacterium
CGGCTCGACACCCACCTGCTGGCCTTCCGCTCCCTGGGGGTCCACGCCAGCTTCGACCGGGCCCTGGAGCTGGAGGTGGGCCGCCTCCGGGGGGCGCCCATGTTCCTCGACGAGGCGTCGGTCACGGCCACCGAGAACGCCGTCATGGCCGCCGTGCTGGCCGAGGGGACCACGATCATCGGCAACGCCGCCTGCGAGCCCCACGTCCAGGACCTGTGCCGGTTCCTGGTCGGCCTGGGCGCCCGCATCGCCGGGATCGGGTCGAACCTCCTGACCATCGAGGGCGTCGACCGGCTCACCGGCGGCGAGCACACCATCGGCACCGACTACATCGAGGTGGCCAGCTTCGTCGGCCTGGCCGCGGTCACCGGCGGCGAGCTGCTGGTCGAGGGCGTGGTCGAGGACGACCTGCGGCCGGTCGAGGTCGGCTTCAGCCGGCTCGGGCTGACCTGGGAGCTGGAGGGCAGCCGCATGCGGGTCCCCCGCGACCAGCCGCTGGAGGTCGAGGACGACCTCGGCCAGGCCATCCCCAAGATCGACGACGGGCCCTGGCCGGCGTTCCCGGCCGACCTGACCTCGATCGCGGTCGCGGTCGCCACCCAGGCCAGGGGGACGGTGCTGATCTTCGAGAAGATGTTCGAGAACCGGCTGGTGTTCGTGGACAAGCTGGTCGGCATGGGGGCCCGGATCATCGTCTGCGACCCCCACCGGGTGGTCGTCAACGGCCCCACCCAGCTGTACGGGGAGCGCCTCGAGTCCCCCGACATCCGCGCCGGCATGGCCCTGCTGCTGGCCGCCCTGGCCGCCGACGGCGAGTCGATCATCGGCAACGTCGGCCAGATCGACCGCGGCTACGAGCGCATCGACGAGCGCCTGCGCAGCCTCGGGGCCAACATCGACCGCACCGGCTGAGGCCCAGGGGCGGGTGGGATGGCTCTGGCCGCCGGCGACTGCGAGCGGCTCCACGACGGCCTGATCGCCCAGCCGGTCAACACCGCCTCGGCCCTGGCCTATGTGGCCGTGGGGGCGTGGCTGCTGGGCCGCCGCCAGCCGGTGTTCGGGCTGGCCGTGGCCGCCGCCGGGATCGGCAGCCTCGACTACCACGGGCCCGGCTCCCCCGCCGCCCGCCTGCTGCACGACGGCGGCCTCTACGCGGTGGCCGGGTACGTCGCCTGGACCGAGGTCGCCCGCCGGGTCGCCCGGGCCCGGCGGGTCGGGACCGGGGTGCCGTGGACGGGCCTGGCCCCGGATCGCCGTGGCCCCTACCTGACCGCCCTGGCCGCCACCGCCGCCGGCGCCTTCTGCTGGTGGGCCGGCCGCACGGCCAGCCCCTGGTGCGACCCTGACAGCCTCCTCCAGCCCCACGCCGCCTGGCACCTGCTGACCGCGGCCGCCCTGGCCGCCTGGACGCTGGCCGCCCTCGGCCCGCCGGCTCAGGCCAGGTCGTAGAAGCCGATGTCGGCCCGGCGGATGGTGACCAGGACGGCGTCCGAGATCCGCTGGGCGTCGGGGGGCGGGCTCTCGGTGAGGATCAGCTGGAAGTAGAGGCTGCGCAGGAACGCGGTGACGTTGGCGCGGGCGGCCGACTCGGCCTCGCTGGCGTAGGCGGTCCGCCAGGACTCCTGGCCGGGGGCGGCGGTGAAGCGGTCCAGCCAGGCGACCAGCCAGCTCCGGTCGACCAGGTTGCGCCGGAGCACGTTGAGGACGGCGTAGGCCAGGCGCTCGTCCTCGTGGTGGACGAAGACGACCGGGGCCGGGGTGAGCAGCCGGTCGGCGATCGCGTCCAGGATCCGCTGCAGCTCGGTCGCGCCCAGATGCGGGCTGCGGGCCAGCATCATCAGCAGGTCGGCGGTGTGGCCGACGGCGTTGGCCCAGCCCGGGCCCGGGACCCAGCTGCGCAGGTCCCGCTCGCGCAGCAGGTAGCCGAGGGCGGCCTCCAGGAACCCGTCCAGGTCGGCCTGGTCGAGGAACGGGTTGGCGTTGTCGAAGGCGACGATCTCCATCAGGATCAGCACCGAGTAGGTGCGCAGGTACACCGAGTCGGTGACCTGCTCGCCCAGGCCGGCCTCCAGGTTGGCGGTCATCTGCTTGGCCATGGTGCGCAGCTGGTCGGCCCCGTACTGGCCGCGCTCGATCCAGGCGGCCAGGATCCGGTAGGCGAACTCGTCGCGCAGCTCGGGGTCGGTCGAGCCGAGCCAGCCGAGCAGCTCGGGGGTGAGCTCGGCCACCCACTCGCCCTGCGGGAGGGCGTTCTCGTCGTTGGCGATGACCCGCCAGAAGCTGCGGTCCATCAGCCGACCAGCTCCAGCAGCCCCCGCAGGTCCTCGACCCGGTGGGCGCCGCCGGCGTCGGGATGGCGGCCGAAGCGGTCGATCAGCACCGGGGTGATCCCGGCCGCCAGCGCCCCGCCGACGTCGTTGACCGGCTGGTCGCCGACATGCACGGTCGCCCCCGGGTCGGCCCCCGCCCCGTCCAGGGCGGCCTTGAAGATCCGCGGGTCCGGCTTGGCCACCCCGAGCGTGCCCGAGATGGCCACGGCCGCGAACCGGTCGGCGATCCCCTGGAGGGCGAGGACCTCGTCCAGCCAGGGCTCGAAGTTGGAGACCAGCCCCAGGGTGATCCCACGCCCGGCCAGCTCGTCCAGGGCCGGGCGGACGTCGTCGAACAGCCGGTAGCCGGCCGGGTCGCTGAACGCCAGGAACAGCGCCTCGGCCAGCTCGGGCCCGTCGCCATGGCGGCCGAGGCCGGCCAGCACGTCCCCGTAGAACCCCGTCCAGAACGCCCGCTGGGTCGCCGGGTCGGTCCAGTCCTCCGGCCAGGCCGCCTCCCGCGCGGCCGCGGCCACGGCGGCGTCGACGGCCGCCTCCTCCAGCGGCACGCCGTGCTCGGCGGCCACGGCCACGAACCGCCCCTGGAAGCTCGGCGCCGGCGCCAGCAGGGTGTCGACAGCGTCGAACAGCACGCATTCGAGCGGGTCGGGAATGGGGGGCACACGGCTCATACCGCGCAGGCTACCTCCCTGACCTGCCGCAGTCACGAGCCGCGGCCGCCGGCCGGGGGCCTGGCCCCCGCCGCCAGGCGCGCCTGCAGCTCCTCCCAGATCTTGTCCACCTGCCGGCCCAGGTCCTCGACCGAGCCACCGTTGTCGATCACGATGTCCGCTCTGGCCAGGCGTTTCTCGGGCTCCAGCTGGGACTCGATGCGGTTGCGGGCGTCGGTCTGCCCGACCCCCTTGGCGGCCAGCCGCTCGACCTGGATCTCCCTGGGCGAGTGGACGACGATGACCACGTCCACGCCCTCGGCCAGTCCGGCCTCGATCAGCAGGGCGGCGTCGAGGATCACGACCACGTCCTGGCCATGGTGGGCCTCGAGGAGGTCGGCGATCCGGGCGAAGATCGCCGGGTGGGTGATCTCGTTCAGCAGGGCCAGCTTGGACTTGTCGGCGAACACGATGTCGGCCAGGGCCTGGCGGTCGAGCTGGCCGTCGGGGTGCAGCACCCCGGGGCCGAAGTGCTCGCGGATCTTGCACCAGGCATGCGTGCCCGGCATCACGACCTGCCTGGCGATGTGGTCGGCATCGATCACCTCGGCGCCGCGTTCGGCGAGCATCGCCGAGACGGTGCTCTTGCCCGAGGCGATCCCGCCCGTGAGCCCGACCAGCAGCATCCCGCCGCCCCCTCGAGGTACGTCCCGCTGACCGGCTGACGTGCCGGCGTCGGCGCGGGCCGGGCCCGCTACTCGCCGGCGTTCTTGCGCTTCAGGTCCTCGACGATGTTCTCCAGGGTATCGTCGCCCGCCGGCTGGCCGCCGGTGTCGCCGGCGTCGGCTACCTGGGCCGTCTCGCCCTCGGTGGCCTCGGCCTGGGCCTCGGCCTGGGCCTCGGCCGGCTGGCCCTCGGCCGGCTGGCCCTCGGCCTCGTAGCCGCCCTCGTAGAAGCCGGCCTCCTGGAACGCCTCGGCCATGGCCGTGCCCGGCATCACGCCGATGGGGTTGCCCTGCTCGTCGTAGACGTAGCTGCCGTCGGCGTAGTCGCCCTCGG
>DASZON010000157.1:0-4687 GCA_035550755.1 Actinomycetota bacterium
GTGGACCCGTCCTCGCCGTTCACCGGCGGGGCGCTGCTCGGGGACCGGGTGCGGATGCAGGCCCACGCCCTGGACGAGGGCGTCTACATCCGCTCCATGGCCACCCGCGGCCACCTGGGCGGCCTGGCCTGGGCGACCCCGCAGGCGGTGCGGGTCCTTGACGCCGCCGGCTGCGAGGTGGTGCTGGTCGAGACCGTCGGGGTCGGCCAGGCCGAGGTCGAGGTGGCCGGCCTGGCCGACACCACCCTGGTCGCCCTGGCCCCGGGGTTCGGCGACGCCGTCCAGGTCGCCAAGGCCGGCATCCTCGAGGTCGCCGACGTCTTCGTGGTCAACAAGGCCGACCGCGACGGCGCCCAGGTGGTCGCCCGCGACCTGCGCCAGATGCTGCATCTCGGCGAGGCCCGCCCCTGGCAGGTCCCGGTGGTCCTGACCGTGGCCGAACGCGGCGACGGGGTCGGCCAGCTGGTCGAGGCGATCGCCGCCCACCGCGAGCATCTGGAGTCCAGCGGCGAGCTGGACCGCCGCCGCCGCCACCGCGCCGCCCGTGAGATCGAGGAGGTCGCCCTGGCCGACCTCCGGGCCGAGCTCGGCACCCTCGGCCACGGCGAGGCCCTCGACACCCTGGCCGAGCAGGTCGCCACCGGCAAGCTGGGCCCCTACAGCGCCGCCGACCAGCTCCTGGCCGGGGTCCGCGACCCGGATCGCGGTTGAGGTAGCCGGCGGGTCCGGCGTCAGGCTCCCGGTCCCACCGTCAGCGCCCGGGCCCGGCGCCCAGCCTCGGCCGGGGAGAGGACCTCGGCCCCGACGACCACCGCGGCCAGCGCCTCCAGCCGGACGACCTCGAACCCGGCCCCCCCGAGCCGCCCGAACACCTCCGTCGGCACCAGCTTGACCGCCGTCGCCACCACCACCGTCGGCACGCGCCCGACCAGCTCCCGGGTCCCCTCGGCGTTGAGCACGCCCTCCGGCCCGATCGCATCCGCCCCCGCCACCCCCACCACCGGCCCTGTGGACGACCCCGCACCCTGCCGACCCAGGGCACGGTCGACCCGACCCAGGACCCGGTCGACCAGGGAGCTGTGGGAGACGGTGGCCACGGCGCCGGGGTGGCCACCGTCGAGGTGGGCCGCGAGGCGGTCGAGGAGCCAGTCGGTGGCGGCCTCGACGGCGGCGTCGGCGTCGGCGGCCAGACGTGTGCGCATTGTGGCCAGGGCCGACGGCGGGTCCGGGCTCCGGGCGGCCAAAGCCAGGTGCCAGATGGGGGCCATGGCCGGCTGGCCGGACTCGAGGACGGCCACCGCCTCCACCAGCAGGTCCGGGTCGTCGGCCACCTCGAGCAGGCCGCCCAGCGCGGTGGCGGCCACCTCCAGCGCGCCCCCCTGGCGGTCGGAGGCGGCGGCCAGGACCGCCGGGGGCAGGCGTCGGGCGTCCATGGTCGCGATAGGCTACGCCCGGCACCATTCCGGCGCCCCCCAGCGCCCCGATTCTGTGGAGCCCGCAGTGAGCAGACGCCTCCTGGTCATCCTCATCGCCCTCGGCGTGCTCGCCACCGGCGGAGGCGTGGCCGGTGGCCTGCTGCTGGCCCGCGAGCCCGGCGGCGACCAGGTGGTGGCCGGGCCGACCACCACCCCCGAGACCACCGTCCCCACCACCACCGAGCCCGCCTCCTCCAGCTCCTCGACCGGGTCCTCGACCACGACCAGCACCACCGGCGGCCTCAGCGTCCAGGCCCGGGTCGTCCAGCGCCTCGAGGACGGGGTGGTGGTCCGCTACGACGCCCCGGTGCCCATCTCGGCCACCCTCGTCTGGGGGTTCGGCGGCCCCAGCGGCCACGAGCTGCGGTTCCCCGGCCCGGCCACCCAGGGCACCCTGAAGCTCGTCCTGGCCCGCTCGACCAGGCAGGTCTCGATGCTGGTGACCGGCCAGGCGGCCGACGGCCGCACCGCGACCAGCGGCACCCTGGTCTCGCGGCGGCTGGTGCGGCGGGTCGTGCTCGAGGTCCTGTCCCTGACCCTGGACATCCCCACCGGCAAGGGGGGGATCGCCACCGGCTTCCGCGGCACCACCTTCCGGCCGATCGGGCCAGGGCAGCCGGGGCCGACCGCCTCCACCCAGCCGTTCGCCTTCCCCTCGGCCGTGCTCGGCGCCGGGGAGCGCTCGGGCCCGCTGGCCCTGCGGTTCTCCTCCCAGCTCCCACCCGCCCCGACCCGTACCCGGGTCGTCAACCTGGCCGTCAGCTTCCCCCGCTCGGGCCAGGCCACCCTCGACCGCGACGTCAGCGCCCTCGGGATGACCGCCCACCTGCGCCTCCGGGTCACGGTGACCGCCCAGTGAGCCGCCAGGAGGACCGGGAAGGTCCGGAGCGTGAGGGGCGCTACGCCCTGCGGCTGGACCCGGGCGAGGTCGAGCGCTACCGGATGATGGCCGAGCAGGCCCGGGCGGCCGAGGCCGACCTCTGGGAGCTGGCCGGCATCGGGCCGGGGAGGCGGGTCGCCGACGTCGGCTGCGGACCGGGGGCCCTGCTGCCGGCGCTGTCGGGGGCCGTCGGTCCCGACGGCCGGGTCCGCGCCGTCGACGCCGACCCGGGGGCCGTGGCCGCGGCCCGGGCCCTGGCCGACGCGGCCGGCCTGGGCAACGTGGAGGTCGCCGAGGGCCGGGCCGACCACACCGGCCTGGAGCCGGGGTCGCTGGACGTGGTCATGCTGCGCCACGTGCTCGCCCACAACGGCGGCGCCGAGGACGCCATCGTCGCCCACCTGGCCACCCTGGTGCGGCCGGGCGGCTGCGTGTACCTGGTCGACGTCGACGGGACGGCCGCGCGGACCCTGCCCGACCTCGCCGACCTGGCCGACCTCGACGAACGCTACGCGGCCTTCCGGGCCGCCCGGGGCGACGACAACCGGGCCGGCCTGCGCCTGGCCGACCGGCTGGCCCGGGCCGGCCTGGAGCTGGTCGAGTTCCGCGGCCGCTACCTCATCGGCTCGCCACCCCCCGGCGTCCGCCCGCCGGGCTGGGCGGCCCGGGAGGCGATGCTGGCCGCCGGCGTCGTCACCCAGGCCGACGTCCAGCGCTGGGACCGGGCGTTCCGGGAGGTCGAGGCGGCACCGGTGCCGCCGACCGTCTTCGCCCCCATCTTCACCGCCGTCGGCCGCCGTCCGGCCTGACCGGGACCCCGGCGCCTACAATCGGGAGACCAGCCCGGCCGACAGGAGGCCACCGTGCCCGACAACGACGCCGTGACCGGGGCCGATGGGCCCGAGGCGCTCCGTGCCCTGCGCCGGCGCTGGGAGGAGCGGTACGCGGCCGGCAAGGAGCGCGAGGCCGACTTCACCACCCTCTCCGGCGAGGAGGTCGCCCCCCTCTACGACCCGCTCGACCACCCCGACCGGGACGTGGCCGCCACCATCGGCGTCCCCGGGCTGTACCCGTTCACCCGTGGCATCTACCCGTCGATGTACCGGGGCCGGCCGTGGACGATCCGGCAGTTCTCCGGGTTCGGCAACGCCCGCGAGACCAACGAGCGCTACAAGTACCTGATCGGCCAGGGCGGCGGCGGCCTCTCGGTCGCCTTCGACATGCCGACCCTGATGGGCCGCGACTCCGACGACCCCCGCTCGCTGGGCGAGGTCGGCCACTGCGGGGTGGCCGTCGACTCGGTGGCCGACATGGAGGTGCTGTTCGACGGCCTGCCCCTGGACGAGCTGACCACCTCGATGACCATCTCCGGCCCGGCGCCGATGCTGTTCGCCATGTACCTGGTGGCGGCCGAGCGCCAGGGGGCGAGCATCGCCAAGCTCGACGGCACCCTCCAGACCGACATCTTCAAGGAGTACATCGCCCAGAAGGAGTGGCTGTTCCCGCCCGAGCCGCACCTGCGCCTGATCGGCGACCTGTTCGAGTTCTGCGCCGCCGAGGTCCCCAAGTACCACCCGGTGTCGGTGTCCGGCTACCACATCCGCGAGGCCGGGTCGACCGCCGCCCAGGAGCTGGCCTTCACCCTGGCCGACGGGTTCGCCTACGTCGAGCTGGGCCAGCGCCGCGGCCTGGAGGTGGACACCCTCGGTCCCCAGCTGTCGTTCTTCTTCGACGCCCACGTCGACTTCTTCGAGGAGATCGGCAAGTTCCGGGCGGCCAGGCGCATCTGGGCCCGCTGGATGCGCGACCGCTACGGCGCCACCAGCGACAAGGCCATGCAGCTGCGCTTCCACACCCAGACCGCCGGGGTGTCGCTGACCGCCCAGCAGCCCGACAACAACGTCGTCCGGACGGCCATCGAGGCACTGTCGGCGGTCCTCGGCGGCACCCAGTCGCTACACACCAACGCCCTCGACGAGGTGTTCGCCCTGCCCACCGAGCGGGCGGCGGCGATCGCGCTCCGCACCCAGCAGGTGATCGCCGACGAGACCGGGGTCGCCAACGTCATCGACCCCCTTGGCGGCTCCTGGTACGTGGAGCACATGACCGACCTGATGGAGCGGCGGGCCGAGGAGATCTTCGCCCGCATCGACGCCTTCGGCGAGGGCCGGATGCTGGAGGGCGTGCTGGCCGGGATCGAGCAGGGCTGGTTCCAGCAGCAGATGGCCGACGCCGCCTTCCGCTACCAGCAGCAGCTGGAGAAGGGCGAGAAGGTGATCGTCGGGGTCAACAAGTACGTCACCGACGACGACGAGCCCCTGGAGATCCTGCG
>DASZON010000158.1:0-3791 GCA_035550755.1 Actinomycetota bacterium
GCGGGGGTCAACCGGCCCAATCCCTTGTGCCGCAACGGATCCAGCATCTTCGCAGGTGGCACCTGCGACGATGGATCGCCGGGCCGCAGGCTTTCCTCCTCCCTAGCTCAGGCGGGTGCTGTCCGGCCGGCGACGGATCTAGTCACTCCACGCAATCCTGACGAGATCCTTCCTCGGGCGGTTTGAGGCCGTCGGCCAGCTGGGTAGAGAGGTCACCGACGTGAAGCACGCCCACGAGCCGACGGCGGATCCGGTGAACCTGACCCTGCCTCCCACCTCCAGCTGCCTTCCCGACCTCCGGCGGTCGGTCGCCCGGACGCTGGAGGACCTCGACGACGGGGTCGTGGCCGACGTGCTGCTGGCCCTCGACGAGGCGGTCAGCAACGCCATCCGCCACGGCTCCCGGGCCGGCGACCCGGTCGAGGTGTCGGTGGACAGCGACAGCGAGTGGGTCGAGATGTCGGTCCGCGACGGGGGGCCGACCCCGCGGCTGCCCCGCCTGCCGGCCGAGCCGCCGCCGGCCCTCCAGGCCGGGGGCCGGGGGCTGTGGCTGATCCTCCAGCTGGTCGACGAGGTCCGCCTGCAGCGGATCGGGGACGGCACCCGGCTGATCATGCGCCGCCGGGTCAGCTCGATGGTGGACAGCATGGCCGGTGGCGACGGAGCCGGTTGATAGACTCGCCCACGTGGCCACCTCCGCATCTCCGCTGGTCCTGCTGGACGGGCACAGCCTCGCCTACCGGGCCTTCTTCGCCCTGCCCAGCGACCTCCAGACGACCACCGGGCAGCTGACCAACGTCGTCTACGGCTTCACCACCATGCTGGTGAAGCTGTTCGGCGACTTCTCCCCGGACCGGATCGCGGTCTGCTTCGACCTGGGCCGCCCCGCCTACCGTCACGAGGTCTACGACGGCTACAAGGCCAACCGCCGCACCACCCCCGACGACTTCAGCTCGCAGATGCCGCTGGTCCGGGAGGTGCTGTCGGCCCTGCGCATCCCGGTGGTCGAGGTCGCCGGCTACGAGGCCGACGACCTGATCGCCACCCTGGTCCGGGAGGCCAGGGAGGAGAAGCTGCCGGTGCTGGTGGTCACCGGCGACCGGGACAACCTCCAGCTGATCGACGACGCGGCCGAGGTCCGGGTGATGATGACCCGCCGCGGCATCACCGACACCGCCATCTACGACGAGGCCGCGGTCCAGGAGCGCTACGGGGTGCCGCCCGGGCGCTACATCGACGTGGCCGCCCTGCGCGGCGACCCCTCGGACAACCTGCCCGGGGTTCCCGGGGTCGGCGACAAGACGGCCACCAAGCTGGTCCAGACCTACGGCTCCGCCGAGGAGGTGGTGGCCCACGCCGCCGAGCAGCGGGGCAAGCTCAAGGAGAACCTGCTGGGCCACGGCGACGACGTGCTCCGCAACAAGCAGCTGATGCGGCTGCGCGACGACGTGCCCCTGCCGGTGGGCGCGCGCGACCTGCGCATGGGGGCCTGGGACCGGGCCGAGATCCACCGGCTGTTCGACACCCTGGAGTTCCACCCGCTGCGCGAGCGGCTGTTCGCGGCCGCAGTCGACACCGGGCCGGTCGACACCGGGTTCGAGGTCGACGCCCGCCGCCTGGCCAAGGGCGAGCTGGCCGCCTGGCTGGCCGAGGTCCCGGCCGGCCGGCGGGTCGCCCTGGCCGCCCGCCTGCACACCGGGCCCGGCACCGCCGAGCTCACCGGCCTCGGCCTGTGCGCCGGCCCCGGGGACGGTGGCGAGACCCCCGCCGATGGCGGGAGCCCCGGCCGGGAGGGTAGCCGAGAATCCGGCGGGGGGGCGGCGGGTGTCCACAGCGTCTGGGTCGACCTCGGGGACGGGGCCGGGCCCGAGGACCTGGAGGCGCTGGGCGCCCTGCTCGGCGACCCCGAGCGCCCCAAGCTGGCCCATGACGCCAAGTACCTGTACCTGGCGACCTGGGCCAGGGGGTGGGAGCTGCAGGGGCTGGTGATGGACACGGCCCTGGCCGCCTACCTGGTGCTGCCGGCGCAGCGGACCTACGACCTGGCCGATCTGGCCCTGCGGTACCTGCGCAAGGAGCTGCGGCCCGAGGGGGCCGGCACCGACGAGAAGCCGGCCGGGGAGGGGACCCAGCTCGCCCTGGACACCGACGGCGAGGACGAGACCTGGCCCGACTGGTGCCTGCGGGCCCAGGCGGTGGGGGAGCTGGCGGTCAAGCTGGGCGAGGAGCTGGCGGCCATGGACGGCGGCCGGCTGATCGACGAGGTCGAGCTGCCGCTGGTCCCGATCCTGGCCAAGCTGGAGCGGACCGGCATCGCCGTCGACCTGTCGGTGCTGGACGAGATCCGCGACCGGCTGGACTCCCGCCTGGCCGACCACGAGGCCCACGTCTACCAGCTGGCCGGCGAGGAGTTCAACATCGGCTCCAACCCCCAGCTCCAGCAGATCCTGTTCGAGAAGCTGCGCCTGCCCAAGACCAAGCGGATCAAGACCGGCTACACCACCGACCACAACGCCCTGGCCCAGCTGGCCACCACCGACCCGCACCCGATCCTGGACGCGCTGCTCGGCTACCGCGAGGTCGCCAAGCTCAAGAACACCTACGTGGACGCCCTGCCCAAGCTGGTCGACAAGTCCACCGGCCGCATCCACGCCCAGTTCAACCAGCTGATCACCTCCACCGGCCGCCTCTCCACCCAGAACCCCAACGTCCAGAACATCCCCATCCGCACCGGGACCGGCCGCGAGATCCGGCGTGCCTTCGTGGCCGCCCCCGAGGCCGAGGGGCTGCTGGTGGCCGACTACGCCCAGATCGAGTTCCGGGTCCTGGCCCACCTGGCCGGGGACGAGGCCCTGGTCGCGGCGTTCCTGGGCGGCGAGGACGTGCACGCCACCGTGGCCGGCATGGTCTGGGGGCTGCCCCCCGACCAGGTCGACCGCGAGCTGCGGGCCCGGGTCAAGATGGTCACCTACGGGCTGGCCTACGGCCTGTCGGCGTTCGGGCTGGCCCAGGGCATCGGCATCCCCCCCGACGAGGCCAGGGCGCTGATGGACGCCTACTTCGAGCGGTTCGGGAAGGTCAAGGCGTACCTCGACGGGGTGGTCACCCAGGCCCGGCGTGACGGCTACACCTCGACCATCCTGGGCCGCCGGCGGTACCTGCCCGACCTCGCCTCGGACTCGCGGCAGCGGCGGCAGATGGCCGAGCGGATGGCCCTCAACGCCCCCATCCAGGGGTCGGCGGCCGACATCATCAAGATGGCCATGGTGGCCGTCGACCGGGCGGCGACCGCCGAGGGGCTGGCCAGCCGCATGGTGCTGCAGGTGCACGACGAGCTGGTGTTCGAGGTCGCCCCCGGCGAGGGCGACCGCCTGGCCGAGCTGGTCCGACGGGAGATGCAGGGCGTCTACCAGCTGCGGGTGCCGCTGGAGGTCTCCATGGCTACCGGCCGCTCGTGGGCCGAGGCCCAGCACTAGCCGTCCCCGAGGGGAGGAGCCGCCAGCATGAACGATCTTCTCTTCATCCTCCCGTACCAGCCGGGCACCCTGGCCCGGCTCACCGCCGCCCTCTCCGACGCCGGGATCGACCTGCAGGGCTGCTCCGGGCAGCAGTTCGGGCCCGAGGGCATCATCCACCTGCTGGTCGAGGACGCGGCGGCGGCCCGCGAGGCCGCCTCCCTGGCCGGCTTCGTGGTCCGCGACGAGCGCGAGGTGCTCGTGGCCGGCGTCGAGGACCGCCCGGGCGCCCTGGCCGGGCTGCTCGCCCCCCTGGCCGAGGCCGGCATCGACGTC
>DASZON010000159.1:0-3654 GCA_035550755.1 Actinomycetota bacterium
TGGTGGTCGCCGCCCTGGCTGCCATGCTGGTGATCTCGCTGGTGTCCGAGCCGGTCCGCCTGGTCTGGAGCGACCTGTTCGAGCTGCTCCGGGTCTTCTTCAACCGCATCCGTTCGTTGTTCGTCTGACAGGCGCGGGAACGGCCGTTCCCGCGCGGAGGTGTGCCCGACGTGATCAGCCTGCGCTACCACATCGTGTCGCTGGTGGCCGTGTTCCTCGCCCTGGCCCTCGGCATCGTGGTCGGCAGCACCGTGCTCCAGGAGGGCACCGTCTCGGTCCTGCGCGCCACCAGCGAGAAGGTCCGCCAGGAGAGCGACCGCAACAGCCGCGAGAACGTCGCCCTCAAGCAGGAGCAGGCCCGCCTGCAGAGCTTCGGCACCGCGGTCCTGCCCGAGCTGACCCAGGGCCGGCTCAAGGGCCGGCCGGTGGTGCTGGTCGACACCGACAAGGTCGACGGCGGCCTGCGCGACACCGTCCGCAAGGCCCTGGAGGACGCCGGCGCCGAGATCGACGGCCAGATCACCTTCTCCGACCAGCACCTCGCCCTCACCAGCGAGGCCGACCGCACGGCCGTCGGCCGGCTCCTTGGCGCCGACGCCGGCGCCCCCGACGTCCTCCGCGACACCCTGGTCAAGCGGCTGGCCGACCGCCTCGTCACCTCCTCGGCCATGCCCCAGGAGGACGGCCAGCGGTCCTCGGACGTGCTCACCGGCCTCCAGGACGCCGACTTCCTGGCCGGCCTGAAGCTCAGCCAGCCCATCACCGCCGGCACCGACCCGTTCCCGCGCCAGGGCTCCAGCTTCGTCCTGCTCGGACCGTCCCCGACCGCGGCCCCCACCGCCGTCGCCCCCGACGCCTTCCTGGTCCCGCTGGCCGACCAGGTCTCCTCCCGCGCCAGCGGCGCCGTCGCCGGGGCCGAGGCCGCCGCCGTCCCCGACGCCAGCTCCTGGGTCCTGGCCCTGCGCAACGACCGGGCGGTCAGCCGCCGGGTCTCGGGCATCGACTCGGTCGACACCGTCTACGGGCAGCTGTCCCTGGTCGAGGCCCTCCAGACCAGCCTCCAGCAGGGCCCCGCCGGCCAGTACGGCATCAAGGACGGGGCCTCGGCGCTCTTCCCCGACCGGACGGGGGGCTCGTGAGCAACGACGGGATCCGGCCGGCGCCGGACGCCGAGCGGGCGGTGCTGGCCCTGGTGCCGGCCAAGGACGAGGCCGAGCGGGTCGGGGCCACGGTACGGGCGCTGCGGGAGCTGCCCGGGGTGGCCGAGGTGCTGGTGGTCAGCGACGGCTCGACCGACGCCACCGCAGCCAGGGCCCTTGAGGCGGGCGCCCACTGCCTGGACCTGCCCCGCAACCTGGGCAAGGGAGGAGCCCTCAACGCCGGCCTGGCCGCCCTGATGGGGCGGGTCACCGAACGGGTCAGCCCCGAGCCGGCGGCGCTCCTACTGGCCGACGCCGACCTGGCCGAGACGGCCACGCGCCTTGACCGCCTCCTCGACCCGGTGCTCGCCGGCGCGGCCGACCTGGCCATCGCCGACCTCCCCGCCCAGCAGGGCGCCGGCGGGTTCGGCGTCGCCATGGGCCTGGCCCGGCGCGGCATGGCCCGGGCCACCGGCCGCCGCATGGCCGAGCCCCTCTCCGGCCAGCGCGCGGTCCGCTGGGAGGCCCTCCCCGCCCTCCTCCCGTTCGCCCCCGGGTTCGGGGTCGAGGTGGCCATGACCATCGACGCCCTCCGCGCCGGCCTCCGCGTCGTCGAGGTCGAGGTCGATCTCCACCACAACCCCACCGGCAGGGACCTGGCCGGCATCCTCCACCGCGCCCGCCAGGCCCGGGCCATCGCCCGCGAGCTCACCCGCCGCAGAGCCTGGCGCCACGGCGAGCCCCCCGCCGATGGCGGGAGCCCCGGTCGGGAGGGTAGCCGAACCACCCGGGAGGGCGACGGCGGGTCTCCACACCCCCCCGGGGGGAGCTGATGCGGGCGCTTCCGATCGCCGGGTGTGGCGTCCTGGTCGGCTGGGGGATCGGGTTCTGGGCGGCTCCCCACGTGCTGGCCGGCCTGGCCAGGTCGAGCCTGGCCCGGGTGAACTACCGCCAGCGCGAGGTCGTCGCCGGGCTCGGCCTGCTGCTGCCGATCGGCCTGCTGGCCTGGGCGGCCCCCCTGGCCGTGGCCGCCCGGGCCGACCCGCTGCGGGCGGCCCGGGCCGGGCTGCTGGCCCCGTCGGGGCTGGCGGTGGTCGTGGCCGGGCTGGCCTTCCTCATCCTGGGGCTGGTGGACGACCTCATCGAGGACCCCGGCGGCCGCCGCGGGTTCCGGGGCCACCTGCGGGCGCTGGCGACCGGGCGGCTCACCGGCGGGGGGATCAAGCTCCTCGGTGGGATCCTGGCCGGGCTGCTCGCGGCGAGCATGGCGACCCCGCCCGAGCGGCCCGCCTGGGTGGTCCTCCTCGGAGGCCTGGTGGTCGCCTCGGCCGCCAACACCGCCAACCTGCTCGACCTGCGCCCCGGCCGCTGCGCCAAGGTGTTCCTGCCCCTGTGGGTCGTCGGCTGCGTGATCGACCCCGGCGGTGGCGCCTGGTCGGCCGGGCTCGCCGGGGCGGCCCTGGCCGCGCTCCCGTTCGACCTCCGGGAGGAGGGGATGCTCGGCGACGCCGGGGCCAACGCGCTCGGGGC
This sequence comes from Actinomycetota bacterium, assembly GCA_035550755.1. Classification (GTDB taxonomy): domain Bacteria; phylum Actinomycetota; class CALGFH01; order CALGFH01; family CALGFH01; genus CALGFH01. Next base: position 2,670 of record DASZON010000159.1, read on the forward strand.
GGTGGTCGGGACCCTGCTCCTGGCGGGCCCGATGTGGCTCGTCTGGGCGGTGGCGGTCGTCCTGGTCGCCCTCCAGCTGGCCTCCGAGCGGGTCTCGTTCTCGCGGGTGATCGAAGGGAACCGGGTCCTGCGCGCCGCCGACCGGCTCGGCCGCCGCGAGACATAGCCGTCATCCCAAACCCTGGCACAGGCGCTCTTGGGGGGCCGTGGGGGAGCGAGCTCCCCCCACATGGATCAATAACCGCCCATCCGAGCACGCGGCCGCGAGTTGTCACGCTCTCCCCGGAGAGCATGCTACGCTGGCATCCCGGAGGGCCCCGCAGACGGCCGGGTGGCCAGGGGAAGCACCCGGTCCCCCCATGGGCCCAAAGGGGGTCAAGCAACCTTGGCGAAGCACATCTTTGTGACAGGCGGGGTCGCCTCGTCGCTCGGCAAGGGGCTCACCGCAGCCTCGCTCGGACGCCTGATGAAGGCGCGCGGCCTGCGGGTCACCATGCAGAAGCTGGATCCGTACATCAACGTCGACCCGGGCACCATGAACCCGTTCCAGCACGGCGAGGTGTTCGTCACCGACGACGGCTGCGAGACCGACCTCGACCTGGGCCACTACGAGCGGTTCATCGACGAGAGCCTGTACCGCGACTCCAACGTCACCACCGGGGCCATCTACTCGACGGTGATCGCGGCCGAGCGCCGCGGCGAGTTCCTCGGCGACACCGTCCAGGTCATCCCCCACATCACCAACGAGATCAAGGCCCGAATCGTCCGCGTGGCCGAGGACGCTGACGTGGTCATCACCGAGGTCGGCGGCACCGTCGGCGACATCGAGTCGCTGCCCTTCCTGGAGGCGATCCGCCAGCTCCGCCACGACATCGGCCGCGAGCACGTGGTCTTCGTCCACGTCTCGCTCGTCCCCTACATCGGCCCCTCGGGCGAGCTCAAGACCAAGCCGACCCAGCACTCGGTCCGCGAGCTGCGCTCGCTC
>DASZON010000160.1:0-4895 GCA_035550755.1 Actinomycetota bacterium
CAAGCGCTACGCCCTCCCTCACTCGACCGTGCTGCTCCACCAGCCGCACGGCGGCGCCCAGGGCCAGTCGGTCGACATCGACATCCAGGCCCGGGAGATCCTGCGCCAGCGGGCCATGGTCGACCAGATCCTGGCCAGCCATACCGGCCAGCCGGTGGACAAGATCGCCCGCGACACCGACCGCGACTTCATCCTCTCCGCCGACCAGGCGCTGGAGTACGGGCTGGTCGACGAGATCCTCACCGGCCGCCGGGCCGTGCCCGGCCTGCAGCCGGCCATCGCCAGCTGACGGCGATGCTCCCGGAACGGCCGCGGACCCCGGACCGCCCGCGGATGCCGGCCCTGACCGACGCCGAGTGCTCGGTGATCGACCACTACCTGGCCGTGGTCGACCTGCTGGGCCGGATCAACCCGGCCCGCGCCAGAGGCCACACCTACACCGGCCTGCGCGCCGCCCAGGACCTGGCCAGCGAGGCCAGGGCGCTGCTGGAGGCCCTGGAGCTGATGTGGTCGCGGGGCGAGCGCGAGCTCCACGTCCCCACCCTCACCCAGGCCCTGCGCGCCCTGGACGGCGAGCGCCGCGCCGCCCGGGTGACCATCCCGCCCGGCCCGCCCTGACGCTCCCGGGGACGGCCGGCCGCCGGCGGGCCGGCCGGCTCAGCCGGTGAGGCGGAGGCGGTGGGCGACGGCGGCGGCCTCGCCCCGGTTGGCCACGCCCAGCTTGGCCAGGATGTTGGACACGTGGACGCTGGCCGTCTTGTTGCTGATGAACAGGGCCTCGGCGATCTGGCGGTTGGTGCGGCCGTCGGCGACCAGGGCCAGCACCTCCCGCTCCCGGGGGGTGAGGCCGAGCTCGTCGGTGGCCGCCGGCGCCTCCGGGGCCGGTCCGTCCTGCGCTCCCCCGCCGGCGGCGGCCAGGTCGATCCGGGCCCGGCGGGCCAGCGACGCGGCCTCGGCGGCCAGCAGGCGGGCGCCGAGCCCGTCCGCCAGGACCCATGCCCGGACCAGGGCGGCGGCCGCGTCCTGGCGGGGCGCGCCCTGGGCCAGCAGCGCCTCGGCCTGCCGCCAGCGGGCGTAGGCCTCGTGCCAGGGGTAGCCGAGCGCCTCCCAGTCCTGGGCGGCCGCCGCCCACCGCCCGGGGTCGGCGGGGCCGGTGATCCTGGACAGCTCGGCCTCGGCGGTGCGGCGGTTGGCGGCCACGACCGGGGTCGGCTCCACGCCGGGCGCGGCCGTCACCGACTGGAGGCGGTCGAGCACGCCCTCGGCGAGCTCGCGGGCGACCCGTTCGTCGGCGTCGGCGTGGCGGGCGCGGGCCGCCTCGGCCAGGGCCGCCTCGACCGCCAGCGCGCTGCGGCACAGCTCGCTCATCCAGTACGGCTCCTCGGTGGCGACCAGGTGCTCGAACCCCTCGGCGGCGGCGGCGCGGGCGTCGGCCAGGCGGCCGTCCCAGAGCGCGGCCTCGGCCAGGCCGGCGTACACCGGCGTGCCGTTCTGCGGGTCCAGCGGCGCCGGGGCCTCGTCGATGATCTGCCGGAGGTCGGCCTCGGCGCCGGCGAGGTCGCCGGTCCGCAGCCGCAGCGTCCCCCGGACGGTCAGCGCCCGGCCCCGCAGCCCCGGCGACCGCAGGTCCAGGTCGAAGGCCTGGTCCAGCAGCCGCTCGGCCTCCTCCCGGCGCCCCAGGTTGAGCAGGGCGTTGGCCGCGTCGGGGAGGTGGTTGGGGCCGTAGCGGGCCAGCGCGCCGTGCTGGCGCACCGCCTCGGCGCCCTCGAGGAAGACCTGGGCGGCCTCGGCGGAACGGCCGACCTGGTCGAGGACGGTGGCCAGGTTGGCGTGGGACCGGCCCAGGTCCTCGACATTGACCAGCTCCCAGGCGATGCGGCGGCCCTGCTCCATGTCGGAGATGCCCTCCTCGGTGTGCCCGAGGATGCCGAGGCAGGTGCCGAGGGTGGTGAGCGCGTGGCCCTCCACCGCCCGGGCGCCGACCTGCCTGGCCACGGCGACCGCCTGCTCGCCGCGGGCCCGGGCCTCGGCATGGTGGCCGAGCAGCATGAGGAGCTGGCCGTGGGCGGCCAGCGCCCGGGCCAGCTCCTCCGACGGCGGCTCGGGCGGGATGATGGCCACCGCCCGCTCGATGGCGGCCATCGCCAGCGGGGTGTTGGCCGAGGTCCAGTGGTAGCGGGCCAGCCGCTCCAGCAGGGCGCCGGCCCGCAGCGGCTCGGCGGCCTCGTCGACCCGGTCCAGGGCCAGGCGGCCCAGGGCGATGGCGCGGTCGTCGTAGCCGGCCAGGTTGGCCGCTTCGGCCGCCTGGTGCAGCAGGGTGCCGCGGTCCATCGGGCTGCGGGCGGCCGCCTCGGGCGCCTGGTCCCAGAGGGAGAGGGCGTGCTCGTAGTGCTCGAGGGCCTCGGCCAGGGCCGAGGCCGCCTCCGCGGCCTGCCCGGCCTGCACGCTGGCCAGCAGCGCCTGGCCCAGGTCGTGGGCGGCGTACCAGTGGTAGGCGAGCTGGCCCTGCTCGACGGCGGTGCCGCCGGCGCCGGAGGCGTCGCCGCGCTGGGCGATACGCCGCTCCAGGGCCCGGGCGTAGGCGGCGTGCAGGGGGACGCGCTGGACCGGCAGCAGGTCGTCGTAGATCGCCTCCTGGACGAGGGCGTGGCGGAAGACGTAGGTGCCGCTGGCCTCGTCGACCCCGAGCACGTGGCGGGTCACGGCCTCGCGCAGCAGCCACACCAGCTGCTCGGCGTCCTGGCCGACCACGGCCGCCAGCAGCTCGTGGTCGACCCGGGTGCCGGCGACGGCCGCGACCTCCAGGACCCGCTGGGCCGGCTCGGACAGGGCCTCCACCCGGGCCAGCACCAGGTCCCGCAGGGCCAGGGGCAGCCGGGTGCCCTCCAGGTGGGCGGCCAGCAGCTCCTCGGCGAAGAACGGGTTGCCCTCGGAGCGGGCCAGGATCTCGCCGACCAGGGCCGGCGGGACCGGCTCCTCGAGGATGCCGGCCAGCAGCTCGGCCAGCTCCCGGCGGCCCAGGCGCCCCAGGTCCAGGCGCTCGGCCCGGCCGCTGCGGTCCAGCTCGGCCAGGAAGGGCCGCAAGGGGTGGCGGCGGTGGAGCTCGTCGCTGCGGTAGGTCAGCACCAGGGCCACCCCGCCGCGGAGGTTGCGGACCAGGAACCCGAGCAGGTCGCGGGTCGACTGGTCGGCCCAGTGCAGGTCCTCGACCACCAGCAGGACCGGGCCGCCCTCGGCGAGCCGGTGCAGCACCCCCAGCAGCAGCTCGAACAGCCGGGTCGGGGCCAGCGGCCCCTCCGCCGGCCGGGGAGTGGCCGCCGGGCCGAGCTCGGGCACCAGCCGGGCCAGCTCCCCGCGGGCCCCGCCGAGCACCCGCTCCAGCTCGGCGGTGTCCAGCAGGCCGACCAGTGGCCGCAGCGCCTCCACCAGCGGGGCGTAGGCAAGGACGCCGTCGCCGACGTCCAGGCAGCCGCCGGTCAGGGCGACCGCCCCGCCGGCCTGGCAGGTCAGGTCGTGGACCAGCCGGGTCTTGCCGACACCGGCTTCGCCCGCCACCACCACGATGGCCGGGTGGCCGCCGGCCGCCCGTTCGAGGGCCGCCCTGAGCTGAGCGGTCTCGGCGTCGCGGCCGACCACCACCGGACAGGAGACTCGCTGGGCCACGCCCCCGATCATCGCAGATCCGGCCCGCGGTGGGCTCACGCCCGGGCCGGCCGCGCCTGCCGGAACGCCCATCGGCCCCGGAGAGCCCGGCGCCGCCGGGCCCCTCCCCGGGTGGCCCGCACCGCCCGGACAAGGCGGTCGTGCTCGGCCTCCCGGTGCAGCTCGGCGATCCGCTGGGCGGCAAGCTCATGGGTCGACACCAGGTACATCTCGTCCTCCTCGAATCACGCGGTCTCGTGCTCCGAGGACAGCATCGGGCTAAGGCCCCACCCCCCACATCGGGCGGAAGCGGTATCCGGGGCCGGATCGGTGCCTCATTTCCCCGGTCGGCGCGGCGGCTGCCCTGGGTTTCACCCGCAACGGGTGATGGCGGCGCACCTTGGCGGGTGAGACGGTGCCGGGGCTCCCGCGGCAGCCGGGGCGGGCGCAGCCAGGACACCGGACTGGGAGCGTTGAGATGGGTTGTTTCCTCGCACTGTTCGCGGGGTTCTTTCCCCGCATCGCCATGATCATCCTGTGGATCGCCAGGCCGGCCCGGATCGACGCCGCCTTCGACACCTTCCTCATCCCCCTGCTCGGGATCATCTTCCTGCCCTTCGCGACCCTGATCTACGTGCTCCTCTACACCCCGGGCCGCGGGGTCACCGGCTGGGACTGGTTCTGGGTCGGCATCGCCGCCCTGCTCGACATCGGCCACTGGGGCGTCGGAGCCAGCCAGCGCCGGGCCATGGCCAGGTAGGGAGTCAGGCGGGCCGGTTCCAGCACGCGGGGACGTCCTCCGACCGTAACGCTGCCGAAACGCAGGCGGGCCACACTGGCCCCGTGGGCGACGCCGGGAGGACGGCGCCGCCGGAGGGGAGCCGGTGCGGGGAGGACCATGGCGGTGAGCCGCGACGTCCGCGTCACCGGCGCGCGCCGCTGGGCGCCGGGGCTGGCGTGGCTGTTGTGGGCGCTGACCCTGTCCGGGCTGGCCGGCGCCCTGTGGCTTGACCACCTGCTGCGTCGGGCGGGCCGCCCCGACCTGACGATCCAAGCCCACGAGCTGATCTACGTGGTGGCGATGGTCGGCACGGCGACGGTCGGCGCGCTGCTGGCCGCCCGCCGGCCACGGCATCCCGTCGGCTGGCTCATGCTCGCCCTCGGGTTGGCGGTGACCGCCGACGGCGTGACCGACAGCTTCGCCCGGTTCGGGCTCCTGGCCAGCCCAGGGGCGGCTCCGGCGGTCACGTGGG
>DASZON010000161.1:0-3894 GCA_035550755.1 Actinomycetota bacterium
GCCGTGCTGACGGTGTGGCCGGTGCCCCACGCCGGCGGCCTCTGAGGCCGGTACCGGCCGCTTTCGTTTCTGTGGGGGCAATGGAGCAAGATTACCTATGCCCGGCGGAAAGGAAGATGGCTGGATGGTGCTGGCGACCCACAGGCACGAGATCACCGAGCGGTCACGGCGGCGCGTGGCCGCCGCGCTGATGACCGGCGCGGCCCTGCTCGTCCTGTACTGGGCGGCCTGGCTGCTGGACCGGTCCGTGCTGGCCGCCGACACCAGGCCCGCCTACTACGAGTTCGAGGGCGCCTTCTTCCTGGCCGACGTCTGGCTGGCCACCTGCCTGGTCGCCGGGGCCCGGGCCCTCACCGCCCGGCGGTCGAGCGCCCTGCTGTGGCTGCTGGCCGCGGGCGGGGCCGGCGGCTTCCTGGTCGCCGTGGACGTGCTCTACAACCTCCAGCACGGCGTCTGGTTCGCCAGCCAGCGTGGCCTGACCGAGCTGGTGCGCAACCTGGCCACCGGCGCCGGCACGGTCGGGCTGTTCACCTGGGCCTGGCCCCGCCGGACCGAGCTGCTGGCCGGCGACTGAGCACGGCCGTGGACCCGCAGCCGGTCCCGGACCGACCGGTCGCCGGTCGCGACTACCCGGCCGACTGGGCCCAGTTCCAGGAGTTCTTCCCCGACGAGGCGGCCTGCCTGCGCTACCTGGAGAGCCTGAGCTGGCCGCACGGGTTCCTCTGCCCGGCCTGCGGCCGGGCCCAGGCGCCGTGGCGCGGGTCGCGCCAGCGGCTGGTCTGCCGGGCCTGCGGGCACCAGACCACCGTCACGGCCGGGACCCTGTTCCAGGGGACGCGGACGCCGCTGCGCCAGTGGTTCGCGGCGGCCTGGCTGGTGGCAACGGCCGAGCAGGGGGTGTCCGCCCGCCAGCTCGCCCGGGCGCTCGACCTCGGCAGCTACGAGACGGCGTGGACCATGCTGCACCGGTTCCGGCGGGCGATGGTCCGCTCGGGCCGCCCCAAGCTCGAGGGCCGCGTCGAGGTGGCCACCGTTGCCACCCCCGGAACGGCGCCGGCAGTCGCCGCCGTCGCCCTCGAGGACCGCGGCGAGTCCCCTGGCCGGGTCCGGATGCAGCGGCTCGCCTCGGCCGGCGGCAGCGGGTTCGTGGCCTTCCTCGGCCGGGTCGTGGAGCCGGGGACGCTGGTCAGGGCCGTGCGCCTGGAGGCCTGGTATCCCCTGGCCGACCTGGGCTTCATGACCGAGCGGGCGCCGGCCCTGACCCACCTGCCGGCGGTGGAGCGGGCCCTCGCCGGCTGGCTGCGCGGCACCCACCACGGCGCGACCTCCCCGGCCCAGCTCGACTGGTACCTGGACGAGTTCACCTTCCGCTTCAACCGCCGCGCCTCCACCCACCGGGGCCTGCTCTTCTACCGGCTCCTGGAGGAGGCCGTGGTGACCCCGCCGCTCCCCTACCACCGGGTCGTGGCACCCGCCGACGGTCCCTCCCAGGCCCGCGGCGCGGCCTCGCCGCCGCCGCTCCCGGCCCGCTAGCCACGGCCCTATCCCCTCGGCTCCAGTCCGCTGGAGCGAACCGGATAGCCCGCTTGACTACCAGGGGAAAAGGAGCGAACATACGTTTGATTCGAACATTTGTTCGACTCGGATGTGCAACGTTCACGCGAAGGGGAAGCCGTGGACAGGACCGCCGTGCGCAGCCGGGTCGGGTTGACGGACGGCGCCACCCGCATCCCGGAGGCAGCTCCGTTCGACCGTGGCCAGGTGCGCTTCCGCACCCTGCTCTTCCGCTACCTGGCGGTGGGGTTCATCCTGCTGGCCACCGTGGTGGTGGCCAGCCCGAGCGCGCCCAGCGCCGGCGGCGACCCCGACCCCTGGGACTACCAGCGTGAGCAGGTCGACGTCCAGGGCACGGGCGCCCTCAACGCCTACGCCCGGACGGCCGTGCGGGCCACGGCCTGGCTGGCCAAGTCGTCCATCGAGCGCCAGCGCGACGTCCTGCGGCTCAACCTGTTCGACGTCCTGGTCGGCGCCGGGGCGGCCGAGTCGGTGGGCGACTGGCGGGCCCGCAACGCCGACCTGCTCGAGGCGGCCACCAAGGCCGCCCTGCTCGGCCTGATCGCGTACGGGCTTGTCCGCCGCCCGGCGTGGCGCAACCTGACCGTGGCCGCGCTGCTGGTGCTGGTCTCGACGGTGGTTCTCACCCGGCCGTACACGACCGTCGACCTGGCGGCGCGGCCGGGCACCGCCGTCCCCAACGCCATGCTGGGCACGGTGACCCGGATCGCGCCCGACGGCCCGGCCGGCCCCGCGGCCGAGGCCGAGCCGACCCAGCGCCGGCTCCTCACCCGCTACTGGAAGTCGTACGTCGCCTACCCCCTGTCCCGGATGCAGACCGGCACCTCGGTGCTCGCCGACGCCCCGCCCGGCAAGAAGGCCGGGGTGCTGGCGAACCTGCGCAAGAACGTGTCGGCGGTGAACGACTGGGCGGTCGGCCGCCGCGGCCCCGAGCGGGCCTTCATCGCCACCTCGGCCCTCGGCTACGTGCTGCCGTTCGCGGTCGGCCTGGGGGCGCTGGCCATGGTCGCCGCCTGCGCCCAGACCCTGCTGTTCCTGCTCTGCCTGGGCGGGCTGTTCGCGTGGCCGCTGGCCATCGCCGGGCGCCGCCAGCGCCGGGCCCTGGTCCGCTTCTGGCTGGCGCCGCTGCTCGGCTCGGTGGCCGTGCTCGCCGGCGCCTCGCTGGCCTCGTTCGTGGTCGTCCGGGCGGCCGAGACCCTGCACGCCTCGGACGAGTACGTCGGCCTGCTGCTCGCCGGCTCCACCTGGCCGGCGCTGGCCGCCTTGCTGATCGGGCGCTGGCTCACCCATCGCCGCCGCCAGGGCTTCGGCCTCCCTCCCGCCGGTCCGGCCCCCACCGCCAGCGCCCAGAGGAGCTGATTGATGAACGCCGAGTCCACCGCCTTCCGCGCGTCCCGTCCCGCGGTGGTCGTCGCTCCCGGTGGCGAGGGTGCCCGGGCCGCCGCCTGGCTGCTGGCCTGGCCGATGCGGCTGGCCGCGACCCCGATGGGCCGCCGGCTGCTGGTCGCCGTGGTCCTGGCCGTGCTGGCCGTGGGCTGCGTCTCCTACCTGTACGACTCGGCCGACCGGCCACGGGAGGCCGTCGCATTCCGCCCCGCCGGTCTGGCCGCGAGCACCCCGACCGGGGACGCGACGACCGCCCGCCAGACGGCCGCGTCCCCGGTCCGGGCCAAGCCGGCCGCCACCGCCGCCCAGGCCGCCGCCGCCTGGTTCGCCGCCCGCAAGGGCGTGTCCGTCGACAAGGTCCAGCCCCTCCAGCAGCGCAAGGTCAAGGCGAACGAGGTCCAGGTCCTGGTCATGGCCGAGGCGGCCGGGGCCAGGATGCCCAGCCAGTACGTGACCGTCCGCAGGGGCCCCGCGGGGTGGAAGGTGCCGTGAACCGGTCCGGCCGCACCCAGGCCGGGGCCGTGCTGGTGGCGCTGCTGACGCTGGCCGTGCTGAGCAGCCACGCCTCGCCCGGCTTCCCCCTGGCCGAGGTGCCACGGGCGGTCGGCAAGTCGATCGCCAAGGCGCTCGGGGCCAGGCCGGACCGTCCGAGCACGCCCAAGGGGTCGGCACAGCAGGGCGCCAGCGCCTTCGCCCTGGCCGACATCCCCAAGCGCTACCTCGGCTTCTACGCCGACGCGGCCGAGGCCTGTCAGGGCCTGACCTGGCAGGTGCTGGCGGCCATCGGCAAGGTCGAGTCCGACCACGGCCGCTCCTCGGCCCCCGGCGTCAAGAGCGGGGTCAACCGCTTCGGCTGCTGCGCCGGCCCGATGCAGTTCAACATCCGCAACGGCCGGCCGAGCACCTGGGACACCTGGGGCACGGGCGTGGTCG